>DASVFK010000235.1:0-3258 GCA_036380095.1 Candidatus Angelobacter sp.
CCGGGAATGATCCTTCAGGGATGCACGAGGGACGGACCCCATCCCAGGCGGTAGCCGGTACTCCCAGCTCTCGCAAAAGCCGGTGTGCGCCGCCGGTGTTGCCGATGAACACGGGGAAGTGCAATGGGCAATTGTTCTCCGGCAGAGCCGGAAATAGCGGGCGGACATCCGGGATGCGAGACAATCGTTCCGCCAGGCCCTGGTAATTTCGTTGCCGTTGTGCGGCGATGTCTGCGACGTCAGAATGCTCCAGTACAAAACGCGATACCCGAGAGAGGGCCATGCGCTCCGTTTTCAGATCGAACCCAGAGCTTTCGGCTTGTTGCAACTCTGGGGACGCCGGCTGCGCGGAGCGGGAAGCCATTCTCCGGGCAGACTTCAGCACGTCCGCGGGAAGCTGAAGGAGTGATTCGATCCAAGCGCCGCCCTCATAGGCCACCCTCATGTCCAGCAAGCGCTTCAAGGTCTTTAACTCAGCCCATGATGAGGGACGAATCTGCTCGGGTCGGGCCGCTTCTTCCGAACGTATCACCAGTTCTCCGCCATGCAATGTGGGAAGAAACTTTCTCCAGCTGAACACGCTGGCATCACCGGTACTTCCCAACGGCTTGCCGCCAATTTCGCCGTGGAGCACATGAGCGCAATCTTCGATCAGCGCCAGCTTGTGGCGGTCGGCCAGCTCGCGTGCCGGCTGAAGGTCCTGGGGGAAGCCAAAATAATGGACAACGAGAAGAGCCCGGGTGCGCGCGGAGATCCGTCTCTGCGCGTCCTCCCAATCGTGAGAACAATCTCTTCCGACCCGGAAGAAGACGGGGACCGCGCCGCATGCCCGGATCGCATCCACCGCGGCGGTGCAAATGTAGGCCGGTACCAGGACCTCGTCGCCTTGACCGATCCTGAAGGATTTCAAGCCGTAGTAGAGCGCATGGCGCGCCAACGGAAATAACTTACGCTGCAGCTCCTCTTGAGCGTGTTCCGCATGGGGTCTTGACCACAAGAGAAAACGTGAAGACAAATATGGCTCTTGTGGAAAAGCAAAACGAGGAGGAGTCATCGCATGCTCCGCACCAGACTCCGAATGCCGCTCACCATGGCATTGCGATGGCAGTTGATGTGGTACATGCCGCGCGTGTTGCTGATCCATTTGGTCTGCCACTCCAGCACGCGCCCGTAAAACTCGATCTTCTTGCATTGGCCTTCGCCGTAGAGCAGCCTGATCATGTCTTCTCTCATGACGATCGGCGCAGACAGGGCCTTGAGCGTCTCATCAAAAGATGTCTTCAGGGCAACCAGCATATCTCCCCGAAGGAGGCAAAGGTCAACCGCAATGACCTTTCCATCCAGGAGAAGTTCAAAAATCAAGGTCTCACCAGTGGCGCAGAAGCGTTCAAACATGTCCCGGTAAAATCTGCCTTGGATGTTGTTCTCATGTACGGCGCTGCCTTCCTGACCTTTCCACCCCGAAGACTCGAGAATGCCGAACTGCCGGATGCAGGCAGCCATGACTTCGGCACTTCGATGGACCACAAGTTCGATGCGTCCCAGTTCGTTCAGCCTCCGGCGCCTTCGTGCCAGGTTTTTCTTGAGGTTGGAGTCGCGGCTGGCCCAGTAGTCCTCAAAAGTCCCTTCCAGTAGAATCCGGCCGGTTTCGAAAAACTCAAAGCGTTCAAGGTGAGAGTCTTCTCCCGCGGGAAACCACGCGGAATGCTCAGGGTCCTGGGCCAGGATCGCCAGCTGCATTGGATATCCGGCAAGGCTACTCATCAATTCCCGCGCAATCTCTCCATCACTGTCATTTCCCGCGATCAGGATGGGACCTAACGGCGCCTGCTCCGGAGTAAAGATCTGCCAAAAGCCCGGCCTGTGCCGTTGCACAAGGGCCATTCCAGGCCGGGACGAATCGTTTCTGATGGCCAGCAAAACGTCTGGAGTGGCGAAATGGCGCACTAAGGGCCCGACAAACTTCGAATCCAGCAAGAGATGGTTTCCCCGGGTGCGGTTGATTGTGTCCCAGGCAGGCGCCATTTCGTCGAAGCATTCAATCGCTGGTGCGAATTCCCAATTTGTTTTTCTGCCCATACTCCCATCACCCAATGTGAACCAGAATCAAATATCACGATCTCCATGCATCAAATGCCATTCCGGCGCGGAACCCCTCTCGCCCCCAGGCCAACAAGCAATAAAGGGAGAAGATTCGCGACGCAAGAATCCCATGCCTTTCAGGAACTGCTGATGAGGATCGGTGTTCAGCAGGAACGTAGTCAGAACCGTTGTCCCGCATTCCCGGAGTCTGCCGACCAGGTCTGCTATCAGGGCTGCCAATAGCGCCCTATTGTGCCGGGGCCACCACTCCTCAATCTCAGCATTGCCGTTGTTACGACTGAACACCAGATAGCCTTGCAGCTCTCCGCCCTTTCTAGCGGTTAGAATCTGGTGGCAAGCAGAAGGATGATCCAGGTAACGCCAATTCAAGAATTCAGCAGACCGCTGGATTTCAAGGGCGTTTGTGGCCGGCGGATTCTGGCACAATAACGTGAACTCATCGCCGCATCTCCCTTCATGGATCGCAACGGCCCAGCCTTTGCTGCTGCCAATCCAGCGGTCCGAAGCTTGCAGCACAAAGTTCCCCAACCAGCTGGCTGGTTTTGCCAATCCTTTTGTCCAATTCAACTGTTGCAGCTTTTGATCCAAGCGCAGGAGTTTGGTAAATCGTATCGCCTGTGCGGCCGGCGCCATGCCAAGCCTTTGGTACACAGCGCTGAATTCCCGGCTGGGGAAGTCGTAGCAAAAATCGGACTTGCCGCCGTCCTTTAGTGCCTGCAAGGTGGCCCGCTGCAGTTGAAGTGCAGGGCCCAGGCTGCGGTACTTGTCAGAGATGCAAAAGTCACCCAGCACCCAGCCAGTCTTCTCCACTCCATTAACGACGGCGCGGCGGCTGAATGCCGCTGAAGTGCCGATCATTTCCCCTGTGGCAGCATCCGTTGCAATCCAGGCTCTGGCGGGCCCCTGTGGGTTCCGTTGGTAAAGCCATTCGAACCTGGCATGGTCGGATGAGGGAGTGAGATGCTCAAAGAGCATGTTGATCAAGAGCTCCTTGTCCTTCCCGAGGTCTGCCGGCCGAATCTTCGCCTTCAATCCAACGCTTTTTTGAGCCAGCAAGACACAACCCTCCCTTGAGATTCTGAGCAATCAGGCTACCAATGGAGACTCACACATGCATGGTTCGGTATATGCTTCGTGGCTCTTAAAATATTGAAA
>DASVFK010000236.1:0-3927 GCA_036380095.1 Candidatus Angelobacter sp.
CCACTCCCGTTGGCAGCACGGTCTTATGGGGGATACACGCCTGCACGGAGTGGAGCGCCGCATCGCGGGATGCTGCATCGCCCAGCAGCAGTTCGCCGGGGAAGTAGCGGGCAAACCATGGCTGGCCTGCAGGGGATGCCAACCGGGCGACGCTGTGTGTGGCGTCCAGGTGCTGGTAATTCTCGATGCGGCGAAAGCGGCCGTGATGGAAAAGAATCCGCCCGTAAAGATCGCGTGCAGAATCAACTGCAAGCGGCTTGGCATCGCGCTCTGGCGCGGGCGACGGGACGTCATTCTCAAGCGCGCGCCCAAAAACGCACTCGCCGGTGAAGTGCTCCACCTGGAACGCCGTGCTGGAGCATCGCACTACAGCTGCCACTACACCCGGTCGCCTGCGCACCGCGGCGATACGGACAACAACGGTCTGCCCAGACGGAACGACGATTGGGCTGATGAAACGGAGATTGCGGAAGCTCGGCCGCTGGTCCGTCTGCTCCAGTGCGCATGCGGCCTGCGCCATCGCCTCCATGCCCATCACGGCTGGTACAAGCTGCTGGCCCTGGAATACATGCTCGGCCAGGTACGGATCGGTGTCTGTGTTCAGCCCTGCTTCCACAATCAGTTCAACGCCCGGATAGTGCAGCCGCACGTTCTCCAGAAAACGCAGCAGAGGCGGTTCAGAATGCTGGAAGCGAAGCGTCGGAAGGTTGCCGGTCCGTCCTGTAACAACGAATGAAGTTGGAGCGCTTTTCCACTCTAGTAGTTTGGGCAACGTGCGCAGCGCTTCCTCCAGGGGGAGAGGCGTGATCCCCTGGCGCTGCAATGAATCCAGGACGCCCAGCCTCTGTCCCATGCCTGTGCCCGCCCACACGGACCACTCCAGGTTCATGCAGCGGCAAGCAGGATGCTCGACCTGCCACTCCTCTACCATCATCCGAAGCCATTCATTGGCCAACCCGTAGTCGCCTTCGCCGTGCAACCCGGTGCGCCCGATGATGGAGCCAAAAGTCAGCAGCAGCCGAAGCTGTGAGGGATCGATTCGTCGCAGCAGGTTGCTCAGTGCGCCGGTTTTTGACGCCAAAGTCGCCTGCAAATCAGAAGCCGTTGTGTCTTCCACGCGTTGAGGGTTGTTCACGCCCGCTCCGTGCAGGATTGCGGTGACTGTTCCCAACTCCGCCTGGGCGCGGTTGACAACGTTGCCAGCAGCTTCTTCTTTGGTCAGATCAGCCGCGTAGTACGTGAACGAGACTCCAGCATTGCGGAAGCGCGCGAGGTTGGCCGCAAGTTCATCATCGCGAGCAGGATCAGACCTTCCCACCAGGGCAAGGCGGCATCCGTAAGAGCGCGCCAGCGCCAGGGCGCACTCGGCGGCGATTCCTTTGCCTCCCCCGGAGACCAGCACCACGTCTGCGGTTGTGAGCGCAGCGCTGCCGGCATGATCTTCAGGCCACAGCACGGTCAGCCTGGGTTCGCGCCGCGTTCCGTCTGCACCATACCGCGCCTCGGTAAAGCCGGTGGCGGCCAGTGCCTCACGCGCAATCAGGTCCGCCGCTTCCGTATCCCGTGCAGGAGTGTCCACCACCGTGACTTTCATATGGCTGTTTTCAAGGAACAACGAGCGTGCCAGCGCTCCGGCCAACTCGCCGTGTTGCACCAGCACAACGTGGCCCGCCTTTTGCTGGAGCGCGGATTTGACTGAGTCCAGGATGTATTGTGCCGTGCTGTAGTTTTTCTCGCGGGGCAGGCAGCAGACCACGCCGTTGCCTGGAACGGACTTGAACTGCTCTTCCAGAGCTCGACGAAACGAACCGTCTTCCATTGCCAGGACTTGCCAGTTTCCGGGGCCGCGCTTGCCCGCCGCGCGCATGGTTTGTTCAACCCACTCCACGCCCAGCGTCCTGATCCACGGTTCCGCACCGGCCGGATGGCGCTCTTCGGCGTGCGCCGGAGCTTTGCCGCGGTTCTGCTCCAGCAGCGCCGCGGCTTCAGCAAGGGTTGCATTCGTGAATTCAGCCGGCGTGACCGGTGCGGCAGCACCGGCCCGGGCGGCGGCCTGCAGAATGATCTGGCTGATGGTGATGGAATTCAAATGGAGGTCATCAAGAAAACGGTGCTGAGGCTCGATTGCCGGCAGGGGAAGCTCGGCACGCTGTGCCACCAGGTTGCGCAGGATGTCCAGCACGTCGTTGGTGTTGTCTGGTGCGACCGCTGGGGCAGCCTGCGCCGGTGGGTCTTTCCGGATCGCGGCCTCAGGAAGACTTGGACCACTCACCGCCTCGCACGGGTTTTCCAGGAACTTGTGCCTGCGGCGCAGGTCAATGGGCCGGTGAAAACGGTCGCCGAACAGCGCCGTCCCTTCGATGTCCGCGCCCAGGACGAATGCGGCTCCTGCCGCGGTCAACAAGCCGAGCAGCGAAGCTCCGCCGGCATCGAGCGCCACCGCCGGCTTGTCCGCAAGCTCTTCCATAATGCCGGTGAGCACGGCGCCCGGGCCAACTTCAATCAGGAGGTCTGCTTCCTCGGCGGCCAGGGCTGCCGCGCGCGCGAACTGCACCGGCAGGGTAATCTGGTCCGTCAGCAGTTCGCGGAAGTCAGTGTCTTCCGGCAGCACGGTCGCGGTGACGGACGAGACAACTCTCTTCTGCAGGTTCAAAGGCTGAAAGGCTTCCGCTTGCAGATACTGTGAAAACGCAGCCGCGGCATCGGCCATCAGAGGGGAGTGAAAGGCGTGCGAGACAGGAAGCAGCGTTGTGGTGAGTCCTTCCGCGTGCACGCGCGCCAGAAAACGGCGCAGGGCAAAACCTTCCCCTGAAATGACTGTTTGCCGCGGTGAGTTATCGGCCGCCACAACCAGCGGGTCGCCATTCAGCCTCTGCCGCACATCGTCACTGGCAGCATGAATGGAAGCCATGCTGCCGGAAGATGTTCCCAGTTCAGCCATGAGCCTTCCACGTTCGCGCACAATACGCAGCAGAGTTTCTTCGTCGTACGCTCCGGCCCAAAACAACGCCGTGATGTCGCCCAGGCTGTGGCCCACAGCCACATTCGCTTTCAGGCCAAGCGACTCGAGGACTGTGAGTCCGGCAAGCGACGCCGTCACAATGCACGGTTGCGCCGTCTCCGTGGCCACGCTCTGCGCATGCGGTAACCGGGCGCGACCATACAGATCGCTGACCACCGCAAAGCGCCGTGCCCAGGCGCCGCCGTTCGAGTACACAGGCGATGCCTGGCCGGGGAAGAGGAAGCCGATGCGAGGTCTTGCAGGGCGTGTGTTGAGGAATACTCCCTGGCTGCATTCGATCTTCCGTTCCACGCCGGACACACACCATTCCTGAAGGCTCTTCACGCCGCGCAATAACTCGTCCGGGCTTGATGCGATGCAGGCGGCCCGAAGGCCAGTGATATCACGATTCAATCTGCCGGCCAAGTGGGCCGCCAGATCGGTCATCTCTGAAAAAGAGATTTCGCCGGCAAGGGGAACTAACTCATCGAGTTGCTGTGCGAGCTCCGGCAAGCTTGCCGCCTGAAACAGGAAGACTTCGCAATCCTGCACGGCGCCCAGCCGTTGACGTTCAAACGTGGTGAAACCCTTGCGCGCGGTATTGTCCGCGGATTCCAGCGTCACGTGGCTGTTGATGCCGCCAAAACCGAACGCGCTCACGCCGGCGCGCGCGTTGCCTTCCGCCGGCCATAACTCGCCTTGGTGCATCACGCGCAGGGCCGGCTTGTCTGCTCTGAGTTCTGGATGGGGCCGGTCGCATCCTGTGGTCGGCGGAATGACCTTGGCTTGCACGGCCATGGCCGCCTTGATCAAGGCCGCTACACCTGCGGCCGCTTTGGTGTGGCCGATGTTTGCTTTGATGGATCCGATGGCCGCTGCAGGGCCATTGTTCTGCGCTGCCCGTCGTGCTTGCGAGAGCGCCTGCA
>DASVFK010000237.1:0-7563 GCA_036380095.1 Candidatus Angelobacter sp.
CGAGTTTTCTTTGAGTGAATAAAACATTTGGATCCTGATTAAGACTCTTTAAGAAAGAATTGCCGACTCAACAGCACTTGGAAGGCATCTTGCTTCGCCCACCGTCACTCCTATGCGTGACCCAGATCACCGACTGGTCAGAACTTGCGTAGAACAATAGAGCAACTATAGAGAGTTGGCACTTCCTATCCGCTCCCTATTTCCAACCCTCTGAGAAATCCCGAAAGTTGTTGGAGGACTACACTATGAAACCAGAAAGTACAACAACCACAAAAACAACCATCAGGGAATTCAGGGTACCCATTGAATTGCTGAAGGTATTCAAGAATGATCCTCGCAGCCTTCCACACGTCATTCCTTCCACCGGGTGGATCACATTCGACCTGGATATGTTGACGTCAGTTCTACGCCATGGCAACCCGCAGCAGAGAGAAGATCTCGCCAAAGGGGTCGAGGCATTAAAACTCGGAGGCGGGAACATGGTGCTAATGGGCATGCAGACCGAAGAATTCAAATAAGCAGGGTAAATCCGATGGACACGACGCAAGCGGTCAAAGATCCCCCATTTTTGCGCAATGTAGGTCTGTTCCTCACCTATCATTGTCAGGCATCCTGCGCGCATTGCGTGGTTAAGGCTGGACCGGATCGACACGAGGGAATCAGACTGGAGGATGCTCGCGATTGGATTCGCCAGACTGCCTCCTATCGTGACCACTATGTGTACGTGCTCTCCTTAACGGGCGGCGAACCATTCTCCAATTTAACCATGCTTAGAAAGGTGATGGAGTTCGCCGCTGAATGCGGTCTATACATATCGCTGGTGAGCAACGGCTTTTGGGCGACGCAGCGGGAGACCGCGAAACGGGTGCTGGAGAGTCTTCCGGAAATCTGTTTTCTCTCCATCAGCACCGACTCATATCATCAACAATTCATTCCCTTTGAGCGGGTCAAGAACGCCATTTGGGCCATGCAGGAATGTGGCATTCCCTACTACATCTCCGTGGTCGCCGAGAGCACCAATGATGCAGACTTTCGGCGCATCAATTCGGACCTCTTGGAAGTGACGACTGCGGACAGGATTCGCACCGGGATCACTTTCCCTGTGGGCCGGGCCGCGCAGATGAAACCACACTTGAAATTTACGCTCTCCGATGAGCCGCCAAAAGAAGTCTGCATGGCTGCAAGCTCACCGTGTATCTTTCCCGATGGGCGGGTCTATGGTTGCATCGGACCGCTCTTCGGTTTGCAATATGAGCACCCGCTTCTTCTGGGGAATGCGCGGGAAACCCCTCTGGCCGATATTTTTGATCGGGCCGAAACGAATGTGCTTCTGCACGCGCTCCGGCTCTGGGGTCCGCAGAGGCTTATGTCCATGTTGCGCGAAGCAGGATTGTCCGAGCATCTGCCCACAAAATTCATAGAAGGCAGTGTTTGCAATGCCTGTCTTGACCTCATGTCCGATCCGGTAGTCCGCAAATGGGCGTCCCAGTTGGAGCAAGACGCTGAGTTGCGAAGGAAAGTGGCCTACGGCAGGCTTTTCTATTTAAGAGAAACCGGAATGCTGGAACTCGGAGGCTTTTCAAATGAAGCCCTCGCTACACCACACGCTTGAACTCCACTTCGCCACGGCTCTCGGCTGGGTCTGCGGCGATTGCACTTTTTGAAACGCAGAGAGCCAGAAGGGGTCCACGTGACAATAGAACAGCTTGTGAATAAGGCCAAGAAAAGGAATAACGAATAACTAAAAGAAAAGGAAAGCCTTATGAAAACAAGAGTTGTGTTGATCCTCAGTTTTTTCGTAATGTCGTTTGCTTACTTGGGGCTCAATTCTGTCCAACCGAGTGCGGCTCAGACACCAAGCCCGCAGAAGATTTCTCCGGCGTCCCCGCCATGTGCAATACATGAGTTCCCTCGAGCATGTAGAACGAAAGACGGGAAGCCAGGGTTTCAAATGCAGGTATGCAGTGACAACAGATGGACGGACGTAGGGTCCTGCGTGCCTGTACTCCAGCAAGGCGTGGTACCTCCAAAGGAATGTACGCCGGGAAAGATCAAAAGCACTCGTTGCGTACAAAATGGCAAATGGGGCATGCAGGCTGAATATTGTATAAACGGATATTGGGTCTCTTCCATGAAGTGTACTGCATTCCCGGAGCAGCCGCCTCCTAAATGATCACCATTGGTTAGCTGACTCGTTCGCCGTGGTTTGAGCACTCCGGCACGCAACTTCCCTATTGTCGGGCGCGCGTGCCGGGCTGCTCGCCCGGTTTTGGCGAAGCGGCGGACTCTGGCGCAACAAAGCGATGCTTGCTCATCGCCAGGAAAAGTTTTTCGGCGCCTTCACTTTTGTCGAGGGGGACCCCGGACTCGCCCCGTGGACGCGGGAAAAAGACACTCCCCCTCACTCGTTCCTCACTCGGGGTCGCTCAGGGTGACAGGACATGGAGGAGTCCAGTCCGCCGCCTTTCGTCGAGAGAGATCCAACGACTATTCACCCTAAATGTCGTAATACAGCGCAAACTCATACGGATGCGGTCTGAGCCGAATGGCATCCACTTCCTTCTCGCGTTTGTATTCGATATACGTCGAGAGCAGGTCTTCCGTAAACACGTCTCCCTTCAGCAGGAACTGGTGGTCGCGGGCCAGTGCATCCAGCGCCTCCTCAAGCGAGCCGGGCATGGAAGGCACCTTGGCCAGCTCTTCCGGGCCGAGATCGTAGATGTCTTTATCGAGCGGCTGGCCGGGGTCCATCTTGTTCTCAATGCCGTCCAGCCCGGCCATCAGCATGGCCGCAAAAGCGATGTAAGGATTGCAGCTCGGGTCTGGCGGGCGGAACTCCACGCGCTTGGCCCGCGGCGAGGCCGAATACATGGGAATGCGGCAGGCGGCGGAACGATTGCGCCGCGAGTAAGCCAGGTTCACCGGCGCTTCAAAGCCCGGCACCAGGCGCTTATAAGAATTGGTGGTGGGCGCGATCATCGCCGCGAGCGCCGGCCCGTGCTTGATGAGCCCGCCGATGTACCATAGCGCGGTCTGCGAGAGCCCGGCGTAGCCATCGCCCGCAAAGAGCGACTTGTGGTCTTTCCACAATGATTGGTGCGTGTGCATGCCGTTGCCGTTGTCGCCGTAGAGCGGCTTGGGCATGAAGGTGACGGTCTTGCCGTGGCGGTTGGCCACGTTGCGCGCGATGTACTTGTACAGCATCATGTTGTCGGCGGAGCGGACCAGCTTGTCAAACTTGATGTCAATCTCCGTCTGCCCGCCGGTGGCAACCTCGTGGTGGTGGCACTCCACCTCAAGCCCGCAGGCCTGCATGGTCAGGGTCATCTCGGTGCGCAGGTTCTGGTAATGGTCGGTGGGCGGGACCGGGAAATATCCTTCTTTATAGCGCGGGCGGTAACCCAGGTTGTTTTCTTTGCGTCCGGAGTTCCAGCGGCCTTCTTCAGCGTCGATGAAGTAGAAGCTCAGGTTCTCTTTCTGGTCAAAGCGCACGTTGTCAAAGATGAAGAACTCGGCTTCCGCGCCGAAGTACGCCGTATCGGCTACTCCTGTCGAGAGCAGGTACATCTCGGCTTTCTTGGCGATGTAGCGCGGGTCGCGGTCATAGCGCTGCTTGGTCACCGGATCGATCACGTCCGCCACCATCACCAGCGTGGGCACCTCGGTGAACGGGTCCATCAGGAAGAAACCGGGATCGGGCATGAGCAGCATGTCGCTCTCGTGGATGGCCGCCCACCCGCGGATGGAGGAGCCGTCCATGCCGAAGCCGGAGTCGAACGAGGACTCAGAAAACTGGTCGATGGGAAACGACACGTGGTGCCACAAACCGGGAAGGTCGGTAAAGCGCAGGTCGAGCAGCTTGGCGCCTTTTTCTTCGGCGAAATCGAGGACGGTCTTGGGATACGGCGTGGTGTCAGGCATAAAGGCGGACTCTCCTGCATGAACGATAATTTGCCGCCAGCGCAAGAAGGAAATTGATGTTTTTTATCGCCGGGATAAGCCGCGTTTATGGTGAAAACGAATTAAAACAGTTCCAGCATGTGACCAGGGGGGTGGAGCAGGCCTTCAGGCCTGCGGAAGACTGCTGAAGGAGTCGGCTTCAGCCGCTGAGGTTAGCGGCTGCACCACAGCAATTCTGAAACGACTCTAGCTGGCGAACGCGCCGCCTTTACGGCTGGCCCGCTCGCGAGCCGGGATGCATGGGGTATTTCTCATCCAGCGCCAGGTTCAGCTCGAGCACGTTGATCCTCGGCTCACCCAGGAATCCGAACTGCCGGCCTTCCGTGTGTTCCGCCACCAGAGCGCGCAGATCGGCTTCAGCGATGCCGCGCGTCTTGGCCACGCGCGAAACCTGGAACGCCGCCGCAGCCGGCGTGATGTGCGGATCGAGCCCCGAGCCGGACGCTGTCACCAGGTCAACCGGCACTGCTTTGCCCGGATTCTCAGCCTGCAAGCTGCTCACGTCACCCTTTACGCGATCAATCAGCTTTTGGTTGGTGGGCCCCCAGTTGGTCCCGCCGGAGCTGGTTGCGTCATAACCGTTGGTCCCTGCAGCCGAGGGCCGAGGATGAAAATACCGCGGTCCGCTGAAAGGCTGGGCAATGATGCGCGAGCCGATCACCACACCGTTCTTGTTGATGAGCTGGCCGTTGGCCTTGTCCTTGAACAGCAGTTGCGCCAGGCCTGTGACCACCAGGGGATAGACCAGGCCCAGCAGGACCGTGGTAACAACGGTGTACAAAATCGCAGTGATCAAATTCCTTTTCATAACGTAACCTCCCGCTATGCCAGCCCCACGGCCCGCACGATCAGGTCGACAATCTTGATTCCGACGAAAGGCACAATCACGCCGCCCACACCGTAAAGCAACAGATTGCGGCGGAGCAGCGCTTCCGCGCTCATGGCCTTGTACTGCACGCCGCGCAGGGCCAAAGGAATGAGCGCAATGATGATCAAGGCGTTGAAGATCACCGCCGAAAGAATGGCCGATTGCGGCGTGGCCAGGCGCATGATGTTCAGCGTGTTGAGCACCGGGAATGTTCCGGCAAACATCGCCGGGATGATGGCGAAGTACTTGGCCACGTCATTGGCGATGGAGAATGTGGTCAGCGAGCCGCGCGTCATCAGCAACTGCTTGCCGATCTCAACGATCTCGAGCAGCTTGGTGGGGTTAGAGTCCAGGTCCACCATGTTGCCTGCTTCTTTGGCGGCTTGAGTGCCGGTGTTCATCGCCACGCCCACATCAGCCTGCGCGAGAGCCGGGGCATCGTTGGTGCCATCGCCGGTCATGGCCACAAGTTTTCCTTCAGTCTGCTCTTTGCGGATCAGGTCCATCTTGTCTTTGGGTGTGGCCTGGGCGAGAAAGTCATCCACGCCGGCTTCTCGCGCGATGGCCGCTGCCGTAAGCGGATTATCACCGGTGATCATGACGGTGCGGATACCCATGGCGCGAAGCTGAGCGAAGCGCTCGCGGATACCGCCCTTGACGATGTCCTTCAAATGAATCACGCCCAATGCGCGGCCGTTCTCCGCCACCACCAGCGGCGTTCCGCCGGAGCGGGCAACCGTGTCCACGGTGGCGCGTACTTCTTTGGGCAGAGCGGCGCCGCTCTCTTGTAGATATTTTTCGATCGCGTCAGCTGCGCCTTTGCGGATGCTGCGGCCATCCAGGTTCACGCCGGACATGCGCGTCTGCGCCGTGAAAGGAACGAAATGCGCCTGCTGCGACGCCAGCTCGCGCCCGCGCAGGCCGTACTTTTCTTTGGCCAGCACCACGATGGAGCGGCCTTCGGGAGTCTCATCGGGCAAAGACGAAAGTTGCGCGGCGTCGGCGAGCTGATCGTTGCTCACGCCGGGAGCGGCGAGAAACTCCGATGCCTGGCGGTTGCCCAGGGTGATGGTGCCGGTTTTGTCGAGCAAGAGAGTATCGACGTCGCCCGCGGCTTCCACGGCGCGCCCGGACATGGCGAGCACGTTGTGCTGCACCAGCCGGTCCATGCCGGCGATGCCGATGGCGGAGAGCAAGCCGCCAATCGTGGTGGGAATCAGGCAGACCAGCAACGAGACCAGCACAAAGACCGTCTGTGGCGCTCCTGAGTAAATGGCATAAGGCTGCAAGGTCACCACAGCGAGAAGGAATACCACGGTCAATCCCGCGAGCAGGATGTTGAGCGCGATTTCGTTGGGAGTCTTCTGCCGCTCCGCGCCTTCCACCAGGGCGATCATGCGATCAAGAAACGTCTCGCCGGGATTGGAAGTGATCTTGACTCTGATTTGATCAGAGAGGACGCGGGTGCCGCCGGTGACGGCAGAACGGTCGCCGCCGGCTTCGCGAATCACCGGCGCCGACTCTCCTGTGATGGCCGATTCATCCACTGAGGCGACGCCTTCGATAATGTCACCGTCGCCAGGGATAGTTTCGCCGGCGGAGACAATCACCAGATCTCCGGCGCGAAGCTGCGACCCAGGAACTTTTTCGATCACCCCGTTTGGAAGCAGCCGATTCGCGATGGTTTCCGACTTGGCCCGGCGCAGCGTTTCCGCCTGGGCCTTGCCGCGACCTTCCGCCATGGCCTCAGCAAAATTCGCGAACAGCACGGTGAACCAAAGCCACAAGGTGATCTGCAAGTCAAAGCCGAAGCTTCCGCTGTGGCCCATCACGTCGCGCGCCAGAAGAACGGTGGTGACGACGCTGCCCACTTCCACCACGAACATCACCGGGTTCTTCATCATGACGCGCGGGTTGAGCTTGATGAAGGCGTCCAGCAGCGCCTTACGGACGATCTTCGTGTCCCACAGGGTCCTCGGTTTGGCTTCTTTTACCAGCATTGGGTTGTTCCTTCTCAGAAGGTCTTGCCTGCGTGCATCAGCAGGTGCTCGAGAATCGGGCCAAGGCTGAGCGCAGGGAAAAATGTCAAAGCGCCGACAATGATGATCACGCTCACCAGCAGGCCTGTGAACAACGGAGTGGTCACCGGGAAAGTGCCCGGTGAAGGCGGAACGGTTTTCTTCGCGGCCAGGCTGCCGGCCACGGCCAGCATAGGCACGATCATCAGGAAACGGCCCGCCAGCATGGTGAAGCCCAAGGCCAGGTTGTACCAGAGGTTCCCGCCAAGACCGGCGAAGGCAGAACCGTTGTTGCCGGTGCCGGAGGTGAAGGCGTAGAGAATTTCGGACAGTCCGTGGGGCCCGTTGTTATTGAGCGTGGCCAGGCCTTGGGGAATCAGCGCTGAGATCGCGGCGAGAACAAGGATCATGAGGGGAAAGATCAGCACATAAAGCATGGCCATCTTCACGTCATAACTCTCGATTTTCTTCCCCAGATATTCTGGCGTGCGTCCAACCATTAGGCCGGCGATAAACACGGAGACAATCACGAAAATCAAAATCCCGTACATGCCTGCACCCACGCCGCCGAAAACAATTTCGCCCAGCATGATGTTGACCAGCGGGACCAAGCCTCCCAGTGGCGTAAAGGAATCGTGCATGCCGTTGACGGCGCCGCAGCTTGCGTCCGTGGTGACGGTGGCAAACAGGGCAGAGTTGGCAATGCCGAATCGGACT
>DASVFK010000238.1:0-19931 GCA_036380095.1 Candidatus Angelobacter sp.
CATCGAGGTTCCTCAGCGCGGCTCCAAGGATTCTTCTTTGTTGGATAATTCCGCGCTCGAACAGTTGGAAATGGAGCTCGCAGGGCTGGAAGAATCGGCACCAGTGCTTGCGTTGAAAGCCCAGGCCCTTGCCGGCGCGGAACAATGGACCGGGCTTACCCAAAAACTACAAGACCGCCTGCTTGAACTAAACAAGGGCCTGCTCGGCCAAGATGACCAGTTGAAGGGCCTGGACAAGCAGATGAAGACTTTGGAACAACTGCTGGAAAAGAACCTGCAAGACTGGGACAAGCGTCACAACATGCTGTAACTCCTTCATGCCTCCCTTGGAGCGTGGCTGCGGCCACGCTCCTTTTCTTTGCTGAGCGCCTCCACCCGCTAATGCCTTCGTGGTGAAGATTGGTTATCGGATGTTAATCTAGATGTTTCTATGCTTGACCTCGCTTTTGTCCGCGACAACCTGCCCAAGATCGAAGAGATGCTGCTCCGGCGCGGCCAGGACCCGCAGGTGCTGGCGCGTTTCCGTGAAATGGACACGCAGCGCCGCCAGCTCATCACGCAATCGGAGACCCTGAAGGCCCAGCGCAACCGCGCGTCAGAAGAAATCGCCAAGCTGAAGAGGGCCGGCCAGGACGCCACTGCGCAGGTAGAGGAAACCAAGAAATTGCGGGAGCAGGGCGATTCGCTGGAGAAGCAGGCCGCGGAGATTGACCAGGAGCTGCGCACCCTGCTGGCCGGCATCCCCAACATGCCGCATGAGTCCGTGCCCGCGGGCAAGTCAGCCGAGGACAACCAGGAAGTCCGCAAGTGGGGCGCGCTGCCGCAGTTCAGCTTTACGCCCAAGCCGCATTGGGAACTGGGCGAGCAACTGGGCATACTCGACTTGGAGCGCGCGGTCAAGCTGAGTGGTGCGCGCTTTGCCGTCTACTGGGATCTGGGAGCGCGCATGGAGCGGGCTCTGGCCAGCTTCATGCTTGACTTGCACACGCGCGAGCACGGTTACACCGAAGTTCTGCCGCCCTACATGGTGAATTCAGATTCCATGTACGGCACAGGCCAACTGCCCAAGTTCGCCGATGACCTGTTCAGAATCGATAAGCACGATCTGTGGCTGATCCCCACGGCCGAGGTCCCGCTGACCAACCTGTATCGCGACGAAACCCTCGACAATGCGCGCCTGCCGCTTTCCCTCACCGGCTACACCCCCTGCTTCCGCAGCGAAGCCGGCTCGTACGGCAAGGACGTGCGCGGCATCATCCGCCAGCACCAGTTCCAGAAAGTTGAGCTGGTAAAGTTCACCCGTCCGGAGGATTCTTACGCGCAGCACGAGCAGCTCACGCGCGATGCCGAGACGGTGCTGCAAAAGCTAGGACTTCCCTACCGCGTGGTGCTGCTGTGCACGGGCGATATGGGCGCGGCTTCCGCCAGGACCTACGACATCGAAGTCTGGCTTCCGGGCCAGCAGCTTTATCGCGAGATTTCGTCATGCTCGAATTTTGAAGCCTACCAGGCGCGCCGGGCGAACATCCGTTACCGTCCAGCGGGCGGCAAGAAAAGCGAGTACGTCCACACGCTCAACGGCAGCGGGCTGGCCGTGGGACGGACGTGGCTGGCCATCCTGGAAAACTACCAGCAAGCGGATGGCAGCGTGGTGATACCGGAAGCACTGCGGCCGTATATGGGCGGGGCGGAGAAGATCACGGCCAAGAAGTTCTAGTTTTTTAGGTTAAGAAGATCCGGCGGCTCAGGCATTGCCAGAAGTGCCAAAACTGCCAAAGATCGCCGGGATTTGCAGTTGCCCAGAAGGCAAAAGCGGAGGGCTTTCCCTTATTGCGCCGGGCTTCAATTTTCAATCTTTGGCAATTTTGGCAGTCCTGGCAATCCTTGAACGTCCCCTGACTGCTTCTATACACTAGGGGCATGTCCCGCATTTGGCGCACCATCAAAGGCTACATCTTCTGGACGTACGAGCGTGGCAGCTTTCACTATGACGTGATGGTCACGCTGATCCTGGTGTTCATCTTTGTGGCGCCGCGGTTTATCGACTTTCAGGACCATCCGGCGGACCACCCGCTGCAGAGCGGCGAAATAAGAGTAACTCCCAACGGCAACAAGGGTTTCATTTACCAGGTGGATGCCGCGGCCGTGGATGCGCAGGACGAGGGCATGGTGCGCGTTAATTTTCTCAGACTGATCAGGCCCATGTCCGGAAGCGTGACCCTGGACCGCGTTGAGCCGGTGCGCGATGCTTCCGGGAGAATTGTGGCTTATCGCGCCTGGGTGCATCGCTAAGACCCTGAGAAATCGATCCAATGGAATTTTCATGAAACTGAGATTGTGGGCAATATTTTTTTGTTTGACGATGGCCATTCTGGCGCGTGGACAGGCCACCGCGTTCTCCGCGGCCGTGAGCGAGCCGAGACCGGGCCAGAACGTTGCCAAGTCCGCCGGCCAGACCGCGCCCGCCGCGGGCGAAAAGAAGCCCGGCCCTGCGCCCATTGCTCCCGCAGGCCCAAATGACCTGAAGGCCCTGCTTGCGCAGATGAACAACTCAGCCAAAACCTTCCAGACGGCGCAGGCGGATTTTCAGTGGGACTCGTTTCAGATGGTGGTGAAGGAAACCGATGTGCAGAAAGGCCAGATGTTTCTGCGCCGCACCAGCAAAGGGATGGATGCGGCCCTGCGCGTGACCTCCCCAGACCTGAAGCATGTAGTGTTCAAGGACTGCATTCTGAGTTTCTATCAGATCAAAATTGACCAGGTGACAAAGCGCAATGCTTGCGAAAATCGCGCCGACGTAGAGTCGTTCATGAGCCTGGGGTTTGGCGCCAGTGGTGATGATCTCACGAAGAAATATGCAGTCACCATGGAGGGCTGGGAGACCGTGCAGGGCGTGAAAACGGCGAAGCTGTACCTGGTTCCCAGAGAGGACAAGCTCAAGGGTTCTCTGAGCAAGATCATTCTGTGGGTGGACCCGTCCCGGTCTCTGGCCATCCAGCAGCAGTTCCTCGAGCCCTCGGGCGACTATCGCCTGGCCAAATACTCCAATATCAAGGTGAATGGCAAAGTACCGGACGACGCGTTTAAGCTGAAAACCACGTCAAAAACCACGTTTGTTGGGCCATGACCGGGCCAAGCCTGATACACTTGCACCAGCGGCCAACCTATGATGTTTCGCTGGTAACAGGATGCTCCGGAGCCGCATCTAACTTAGTTCATAAACCGCTTCGCAGGTTTTTCATGGCCAAAGTTTTCACCATTCCCGTAATGCCAGATCCTGGCCGCCGCAAAGGCAAGCAGCGCAGCTCTGACCCGCGTTACATTGAGGGCCAGCGCCTGCTGATGGAAGCCATGAAATATCTGGCGCAGAACCCGGAGCAGAACAAAGACGCCGTGCTGTTGCTTTCCGAGCACTTCCGCACCCGCTTCAGAATGTCCGACCGCCCGGGCGAAAGCGTGACCATGCCTAAAGAGCGGGAGTAGCCCCGCGCGAGCCGTAAACCAGCATTGATCCTTCAATAGCATTCCAGAGAGCTGCGCATTTCCCTCTCAAGCGGAGATGCCAACGGCCGGAAAGCGCCAGCCTTGCTTGCCTGAATTGTTTCCGGAGTCGTCCAGAAAGTTCACGCCTGCCACGGACCTGGCGGTCAGCGGGAACCGGAGATCACGCACAAGGACCCGCTTCACCGATCCACCTCGGGAATCGGGCGAGATGCAAGCACACTGATTCGCCATCTTAGACTGGGCCGCTGCAGGAAGGTTAGCCATCTTGCTGGGAAATCACCCAAAGCATCTCTACTAATTCGATAGTAACTGTCGTAGCAACATATGCGAACTAAACTGTTAGTTGCATACTTTGGAAGTTTTCACTCGTTGAAATCCAGAATATCGGATTGCGATCATCCGTGAGCACCGCAAACTAAAGCATTCTCAATGCACAACAAATGGCACAACAGTTGCATCTAAGCCGGATCGGCAGCATGGCTCTTATGCTGTGTATTTCCTAATGAAGATGAAAATGGAGATGCAAAGGATGAATCGTATACTGCTCGGTTTTCTACAAAATTCGATACTAAGGACTTCCTTACTATTAAAACTTTCTTTTCTAGTAGTCGTACTCGGCTTGGCTGGATCTTTGTTAGCGCAAACGAGTAACGGCACGATTGCGGGCGTTGTGTATGATCCCCAGGGAGCAGTCGTAACCGGCGCAACGGTCACGGCAACCTCCCAAACCACGGGTGAAACGCGTTCTGCAACAACTAATTCCTTCGGAGCATACCGCATAGAGTCGGTTGGCCCCGGCACATACACCATTTCGGTCAAGGCCCCGAATTTTGCGTTGTTGAAGCTGGACAATGTGATTGTGAAAGCTTCGGTCATCACCACTGCCAATGCCAACCTGAAGGTCGGTGCAACGGAAACAACGGTGGAAGTCACCGTCGGTGCTGAAACGCTGCAGACGGAAGACGGTGCGCTCTCTCACGATATTTCCCACGTGGAGATCACGCAGATTCCCATTGCAAGTTTGAACCCGCTGGCCCTCATACTCACGGAGCCGGGAGTAGTAGCTCCAACTTCGCGCGAGGACTTCACCAACGGCATTGGATTTTCGGTGAACGGTACCCGCCCGCGCGCGAACAATTTCCTCATTGAAGGTCAAGACAACAATGACGCTGCAATCCAGGGACAAGCGCTCCAGGTGATCAACCTTGAAGCGACACAAGAGGTCATTGTCCAGACCAACTCCTACAATGCCGAATTCGGGCATGGCGGCGGCTCCGTCTCAAACCTGATTTACAAAAGCGGCACCAACACCTGGCACGGTTCAGCCTTCGATCTGCTTCAGAATTCCGCTCTTGACTCCGCCGCGGCGGAGGACAAACTGAACGGAATCCCGAAGGCCAGCACCCGTGAAAACACATTCGGCTTTACCGTTGGCGGCCCGATCAAAACCAACAAGATGTTCGTTTTTGGGTCCATCCAATGGGACAAATTGCGCCAGGCCGCCAATGGGACCAACCTCGTGGCCCCCGATGCAGCCGGTATTGCGGTGTTGCAGGGACTATCGAACCCGCGGGCAGCTCAGTACCTTGCCGCCCTTGGCGGGGTCGTCGGCAATACAGGTGGCCCGGGCTCCGGCGCCTTCGTTCTTGGCAACGGACGCCCGAGTGTGACGTTCGGCCGGGTTGAGCGGTCCGGAGTTGCTGAGCCGGCGAACGATACGCAATACGTGGCCAAGGGAGACTGGCTCGCCACCAGCAATGACTCGCTGACGCTGCGCTATGTGTTGGACCGCAACGTTCTGACTCCGGATTTTTTCAATTTCCCGAACCTGCTCCCGTGCTGTGACACACAGCAAGGCGGTTCGGCGCACAACGCCGGCATCGCCTACACGCACACGTTCTCACCCAAAGTGATCAACGAATTCCGCATGTCGTACGGTCGCATTGGATTCACTTTTGGGCCCACGCCGGCGAGTTTGGCAAACGTCGCGGCCAACGGGCCGACGATCGCCATTTCCGGCCTGACCGGCTTTGGCACTCCCACCGGCATTCCTCAGTCGCGCTTCCACAACACCTTCCAGTATCAGGATTCCGTAAGCTGGATCAAGGGGAAACACAGCCTCAAGTTTGGCACCGACCTGGCCCGGATTCTGGTGGTCGATGGCATACCATTCAACAACCGCGGAACCCTGGCTTACGGCTCCACCGCCGGTTTCAGCGGGCTGGCAAACTTCATCGACGATTTTGGCGGCAGCAGCACAACCGCGGCAGCCATCGCCTTCGGGAGCCCGATCATCCGGCCGCGCTATTTCTTCCAGAACTACTTCGCGCAGGACACCTGGAAGGTTCGCCCGAACCTCACGCTAACGGTTGGTCTCCGCTTCGAAAATGCCGGAACTCCGGGAAACTCCATGCCGTTCCCGGCCGTGGATCCGGTTCAGGGAGCCGCGGACCCCAACTTCTTCACCACTCCGATCAAGCAGAAGAACGACAACAACAATTTCGCCCCACGTGCCAGCTTCGCCTATACGCCCCACTTCTGGGAGAGCTTGCTTGGGCACGACAAGACCGTGATCCGTGGCGGCTTTGGAATGTTTTATGACAACTTGTTCACGAACATTGTGGACAACTCGGCCGCAAGCTCGCCGAACGCCATTTCCGCCTCACTCAGGAGCGCCAACAACGCCACTACGCCGCGTGGTTTGCCGAATCTGAGCGGTCGACTGGCTGCATTGGCTCCGGTGATCAATCCGGCCGCTTCCGTTACCTCCATTGTCAGCAATCTGGTGGCGCCGCTAACGTATCAGTGGAACTTCGATGTCGAGCGGGAGCTGCCGGGCAAGTTCGTGCTCACTACTTCGTATGTGGGAACGCGCGGCCTCCGGTTGTTCGCCAATGACCAGTTCAACCCGGTGGACCCCAACACCGGACTTCGCGTAAACCCAACCCGCGGGTCCTGGGTCATCCGCGACAACAGCGCGGATTCGATCTATCACGGGCTCGATGTAAAACTCGACCGCCGCTTTATTCACGGCCTGCTGCTCCGCACTTCCTACACCTTCTCGAAGCTGATTGACGATGGCTCCGAGGTGTTTACGACGACGGGCACCAGCAGCTTCCCGGCCGACCTCACACTCGGACATCGTGGCATTGACCGCGGCCTCTCGGCATTTGATCATCGAAATCGCATCGTGGTGCTCTATGTCTACGACATTCCGAAGCTGAAGACCGCGGACAGCAACTTTGCTGTCAAGGCCCTTGGCGCCCTGGTCAACGGCTGGCAGACATCCGGCAGCTTTGCCTACCAGTCTGGCGCGCCCGAAACCGTCACCGACGGCTTTGATGCCAATGGCGACGGGCAGGCAAATGATCGCCCGCTCCTCAGCAATCCCTCTGCTCCTCTTCTCGCGTTCGGAGTAGATCCCGCTCTGTTTGGACTCGCCGGTCTTTCTCCCACAGGGTTGTGCGAGGGTGCGGTATTCCTCAATGGGAGCGGCAACTGCAATCCGGTCACCGCGAACGCCGTGCGCTGGATTATTCCGGCCAACGGCGTCGGCAACGTGGGACGCAATACCCAGGTTGCTCCAGGAAGGCAAGATACTACCTTCGCCGTGCAGCGCTCAGTTAACCTGCACAGTGAGCGTCACCAACTCATCTTCCGCACGGAGATGCTGAATCCCTTCAACCATCCCAACACGGTGAATGCTGACTTCAACCTGATCGGCATCACACCGAACGCCAGCGATGTGGTGGTTCCCGGCGACCAGACTTTCGGCAACTATCCGCTTACGGTTACCGGCTCCCGCACTGTCCGTTTCTGGCTGAAGTACGTGTTTTAGGAAGACACTTCATCCGTCAAAAAAGGGCCCGCCGGTGCGCCGGCGGGTTTTTTGTTCCGGACTGCCCCTCTATAGGCGAATATAATACGAATAACACTCGTGTGGGCTTCGAGCGGAGATGGTTCAACTCTCTTTCTTGACCCAGCGGCAAATCGCACGAAACTCTCCGAAATAGAGTGGCAGGCTTCCGGGTATTCAAAGTCAAGCATGCAGCGCCGCCGATTCCATATTTGGAATTTGCCCAAGGCTAAAATCCAGAATACCGGATTTTGACCGTCTATTAGGCCCGTAAGTGCCTGATTTTGCAGCATGATAAACGGAACATTAGTTGCCTTTAAACAGTTGGCAGCATGGGGGCTTCTGCGTGCCCCCATTTCAGCTGCGTCTTCTTAAAAAACAACGATGGAGATGCTAAGGATGAATCGTAAACTGCGCGACGTTCTAGTACTGTTCGCAGCTTGCTTGGCACTGGTTTGGTCGATTCCGGCCGCCGGTCAGTTGGTCAAAGGTTCGCTCTCAGGCTCGGTAGTAGACCAACAGGGCGCGGTCGTATCTGGTGCACAAGTCAAGGCGACCAATACGTCCACAGGAGCTGTGTTGACAACAACAACGGACAGCTCTGGTTCGTTTCGATTTAATTTGATCCCGGCCGGCGCCTACAAGGTGGAAGCTTCGGCCAAGGGATTCAAGACTGCTGTACAGAGCAGCGTCGGTGTGGACGCCGGACGCGATACCGGCCTCAACTTCAAGCTGACCGTGGGCGAAGCCAGCACCACGGTGGAAGTCAGCGCGGAAGCTCCGCTGATTGAAACTACTCAGGCCCAAGTTACCAATACGTTCTCCGGCGCCACCCTGAGCACATTTGCCGGCGTGCAGGAAAACGAAGGCATGGACAACCTGGCGCTCTTCGTGCCCGGCGTAAGCTCGGTGCGTGACAATTCCTTCTCCAACACCAACGGCGGCGTTGGGTTCTCCGTGAACGGTCTGCGTGGCCGCAACAACGACCAGCAGATTGACGGGCAGAACAACAACGATAACAGCGTGGCCGGCCCGGGACTGTTCGTAAGCGACGTGGAGTTTGTGCAGCAGTATGTGCTGATCACCAACCAGTTCGGCCCCGAATACGGCCGCAACTCCGGCTCCGTGGTGAACATCATCACCAAGACCGGTGGTAATTCTTGGCGTGGCAGCATCTATGGCAGCGAGAACAATTCCTATTTCAATTCGCTGAACAACTTCCAGAAGAACAAGGACATTTGCGAAGACAATTGCTTGACGAAACCGCCTCGCCTGAATGACGAGTTTGGCGGCTTTACCGTGGGCGGGCCCATGGTGAAAAACAAGGCTTTCTTTTTCGGAGGCTTTGACCAGGAAATCATCTCGCAGAAAAACCTGTTCAGCTCAACAGCGTTGACGCCGACTCCGGCCGGGCTGGCAGCCCTGGCGGCCTGCTTCCCCACCGGCGCTGGTAACCAGGCATTGCAGGCCCTGAGCAAGTTCGGGCCGTGGGGCATTTCCGGCGGGAACCCGCAGATCAACGGCACACCCATTACCGGTGTGGTGGGGGCCTGCCCCGCTGCGCAGTTCGCCGGTGTTGCCCGCACGGTGCAACAGCCAGTCCACAACTTTAACTGGATCCTGAAAAGCGATCTGCAACTCGGCTCGGACACCATTACCGGCCGTTATATCTTCAATCGCGGCAACTCTTTCAACATTGGCGACAACGGCGCAGCCGGCTACTTCTTCAACGTCCCGGCCCTCAGCCAGGCCGTCCTTTTGAGCTGGACCCGCAACCTCAGCAGCCACATGGTGAATGAGGCCCGCGGTTCGTTTGGCCGGTTGAACGTTGAATTTGGCGGTAACTCGTTCGGCACGGAACCCACGGCGAACGCACTGGACCAGGCCGTGACCAACGTAGCATTCAACAGCCCCAGCACCAATCTGGGCTTTGGACCGGCCACCAACCTGCCGCAACAGCGCATCGTCAATACCTGGCAGGCGCAGGACAACTGGAACTACGTGATGGGCAAGCACACGGTGAAAGCCGGCGTGAACTGGACCTATCAGCGTTCGCCGAACATCTTCCTGCCCACCATCAACGGCGCATACCGCTTTAGCAACTGGAGCACGTTCTTTGCCAACACGCCCAACCGCGTGCGCGTTGCCCTGGGACCCTCACTGCTGGATTTCCGCGAGTATGACACCTTCGTCTACGGTGGCGACGATTGGAAGCTCAGCAAGAACCTCACGGTCCAGGCTGGCATTACCTGGTCTTACTACGGCCAGCCCGCGAACCTGTTCAACACAATTACCACGCAGCGCGAGAGCAATGCTGCCACCGCGTTCTGGAACCCGGCTCTGCCGCTTTCCGTGCGCACGCTGCCGATCATTCCTGCTCCCAAGAACAGCTTTGGTCCCAGCGTGGGCTTCGCCTGGTCGCCGCAGTGGGGCGGCTTCCTGACGGGCAACGGCAAGACGACGTTCCGCGGCGGCTACCGCATGCTGTACGATCCGCCGTTCTATAACATCTACCTCAACGTATCTACCTCCGCGCCTGAAGTCTTCCTGCAGACGGTGTCGGCTCCTGCAACCCACCCGCTGCCGGCAGTGGCTACCGGCCCCAACGTGCGTGCGTCGCTGGCTTCGGCTTTGACGCCGGGCGTCTTTGATCCGCGCACCTTCGCGCAAACCAACGTTACGCCGAATTTCGGTCCGGACAAAGTACAGTCCTGGAGCCTGGGATTCGAGCGTGAAGTTACCAAGAACGCCGCCTTCGAAGCCCGCTACGTCGGCAACCACGCCTATAACCTGTTCCAGACGTTGAACGCCAATCCGCTCATCGGGCCGCTCAAGACTGACTTCCCCAACCTGGTTCCTGCCGGTCTGACCCCGTGCACCACGTCAAACCTGGTGGGCGCTGGTTCGGCTGTGGCCCTGGGCCGCGCCAATTGCAACGAGGGTGTTTTGCGCACCCGCTCCAACACTGGTTACTCCAACTACCATGCTGCGCAGGTGGAATTCCGTGCCGCCAATCTCTTCAAGCAATTGCTGGTCCGGTCTTCGTACACCTACAGCAAGACGTTGGACAACGTGAGCGAGATCTTCTCCACCTTTGGAGCAGGCAACTCGACATTCATTGCCCAGAACCCGGCGAACCCGAACGCCCCTGGCGAGTACTCGTTCTCCGGTCTTGACTATCCTCACCAGTGGTCCATCCTGTTTACGGAAAACCTGCCGTTCTTTAAAGATCAGCACGGCCTGGCGGGTCACGTGCTGGGCGGCTGGTCAGTTTCCGGAAACTACATCGTGGCCTCCGGCCAGCGCTATTCGGCTTCCCAGCTGTTCCTGGGATCGCTGTTTGCGCAGCTCGGCCTGGCGCCCGATTACTATGACATCGGGTTCTTTGGCAACTTCAACAGCGGCGTAGAACCCCTGCGTGCGTTCATGGGCAACCTGAGTGCTTCACCCAAGGCCGTCGGTATCATGGCAGGCGACGCGTGCAACATCCTGGATGCCGGAACCGGCACCTGCACGATTGCGCCTACCACTCTGCTCAGCCTGAACGCCATGGGTCCGAACTGCCTGGGTCCGGGCGGCCCCTGCGCCGTGGTTCCCGTAACCAAGGACCAGGTCCGGTTCATCATCAACTCGCAGACCTCGCAGTCGGTCTTCGGTACGCCGTTCGGCAATTCGCCGCGCAACGTCGTTTCCGATGCCATCACCAACCTCGGCAGCTTCGCCGTCTTCAAGAACTTCAAGCTCGGCGAACACACCTCGTTCGAGTTCCACACCACAATGCTGAATGCCTTCAACCATCCGAACTTCACCAGCGTTGATCCCTTCGTGGACGATGCCGGGCTGCACGGTGCGTTCAACGGCTTTGGCGACGTGACTCAGACCCCGAGCGTGACCCGCCGCGTAATCTTCGGCGGCGTGTTCCGCTGGTAATCTGAGATCGTTCAACCTTCAGCCCGCCGGTCCGCCGGCGGGCTTTTTCTTTGCCGCCACGCTTCTCCGCTCCTCTAGTAAAATCCAGGTATGAGCAGCGACGGCAGAGATCGGGGCATTCCCGCCGGTCTTAACCTCCCCATCTACCTTGACAACCACGCCACCACGCCGGTTGACCCCCGTGTGCTGGACGCCATGCTGCCTTTTCTCACCGGCAAGTTCGGC
Source organism: Candidatus Angelobacter sp. (assembly GCA_036380095.1). Lineage (GTDB taxonomy): Bacteria > Acidobacteriota > Terriglobia > Terriglobales > Acidobacteriaceae > Angelobacter. Next base: position 11,516 of record DASVFK010000238.1, read on the forward strand.
AATGCCGCCAGCCACAGCCACCAGTTCGGATGGGAAGCCGAGGCCGCGGTGGAGCTGGCACGAGCCCAGATTGCGGCGCTGATCGGCGCTTCCCCCAGGGAGATCGTGTTCACCTCCGGCGCCACCGAGAGCGACAATCTTGCCATCAAAGGCGTGGCCGCAGCGCACCAGGCAAAAGGCAACCACATCATCAGCGTGGCCACGGAACACAAAGCTGTTCTGGATAGTTGCAAGACCCTGGCTGGCCGCGGCTTTGAGATTACGTATCTGCCGGTCCTGCCTGACGGGCTCATTGCCCTGGACAAGCTCACTGCCGCCATCACGCCCCGCACCATTCTGGTGAGCATCATGGCGGCGAACAACGAAACCGGAGTGCTCCAGCCCGTGGAAGAGATTGCCCGGATCTGCCGCGAGCGTGACGTACTGTTCCACTCGGATGCTGTCCAGGCCGTGGGCCGCGTACCGTTCGACGTGAACAAACTCAATTTGGACCTTGCATCGCTCACGGCCCACAAATGTTACGGACCCAAGGGCGTGGGCGCACTCTACGTGCGCAACGGCGTCAAGCTCGCGCCCATTATCGATGGCGGCGGACACGAGCACGGCATGCGCTCCGGCACCCTCAACGTGCCGGGCATCGTCGGATTCGGCAAGGCCTGCGAGATCGCGCAAAACGAGATGGCGGAAGAGAGTTGCCGTATCGCCGGACTGCGCAATCGCCTGCGCGACCGCCTCGTTGGCGCGCTCGATCACGTGACCATGAACGGCAGCATGGAGCATCGCCTGCCGGGCAATCTGAACATCAGTTTCCTGCACGTGGAGGGTGAAACCCTGATGACCGCGGTGCGTGAGATGGCGGTTTCCAGCGGCTCGGCCTGCAGCTCAGACAAAGTGGACGCGTCGCATGTCCTCAAAGCCATGGGCCTAAGCGACGCCGCGGCCGGCAGCACCATCCGTTTCGGCATTGGCCGCTTCAACACTCACGCGGAAATCGACTACATTGCCGACCGCGTGATCGCCGCAGTCAAGAGCCTGCGTGAATTGTCACCGGAGTACGAGGCGGCGAAATAAGGGAAACCCGACTGTGACAATTCGTAGTGGAGACTAAGCCGCAAAGGCACGCGAAATGGACGAATCAATTTTGAGCAATTCGCGTTGATTCGCGGCCCGCTTTACGTCTCGGATAGATTTCACCGTGCCGGAACAGCTTCTTCCACCACCGCCTCGCGCAAAAACTTGGCCGCCTCTTCCGGCGGCGTGGGATTGATGTAAAATCCGGTGCCCCACTCAAAACCCGCGGTCTTGGTGAGCTTGGGGATGATCTCCAGATGCCAGTGGTAGTAGTCTTGGGTATTTTCCTGCACCGGTGACGTGTGCAACACCAGGTTGTAGGCAGGATTATCCAGCACCAGGACCGCTTTGGCCAGGATGGTACGCAGCATGCGCGCCAGGTTTTCGTACAGGCTGGAAGGCGAGTTCTCAAACGCCGACTCGTGCCGCCGCGGCAGCACCCACATCTCGAAAGGATAGCGCGAGGCGTATGGCGAGAGCGTGACAAAATCCTGGTTCTCGGCCGCCACGCGCACGCGCGCTTCAGTCTCATGGCGCAGGATGTCGCAGAAGATGCAGCGCTCCTTGTTGCTGAAATATCGCTTGGCGCCTTCCAGTTCTTCCACCACCTGCTTGGGCAGGATGGGCAACGCGATCAGCTGCGAATGTGGATGTTCGAGCGATGCTCCCGCCGGCTCGCCGTGGTTCTTGAAGACCATGATGTACTTGAAACGCCGGTCCTGCTTCAGATCGAGGATGCGGTCGCGGAAGGCCCATAACACGTCTTCCACGCGCTTAAGCGGCATGGTAGCCAGCGTCTCCATGTGGTTGGGTGTTTCAATCACCACTTCATGCGCGCCGATGCCGTTCATCTTGTCGAACATACCGTCGGCCTGGCGGTCCAGGTCGCCTTCAATGCCCAGAGCGGGAAACTTGTTCGGCACCACGCGCAGGTTCCAGCCGGCAGTATCGCGTTTCTTGTTCTCGCTGGGACGGTACGCGAGAATCTCCGGTGGGGTTGTACTTTCGTTGCCGGGACAAAAGGGACAAAAGCTGCCACCTTTGATGACAGCGCGCTCACGGGAAAAATCGCCCGGGCGGCGGGAACGGTCCGTGGAAATGATCACCCAGCGGCCGGTGACCGGGTCTTTTCTCAGCTCAGGCACAACACTATCTTACAACTGACTTGAGCGAAGCCGCGACCAGCATCAGGCCCGGAACGCATCTTTGAACAGTGTGATCTCGGGACCTTTCCTGCGTTCAAAATAGACACTGACAACATCAAAGCGGTACGGCGGATCGCCCTTGATCTTGCGCCGGAATTCGCGGGCCCCGCGGCCCAGGTCGCGCTGTTTCTCCGCATCCACCGCAGCTTCAGCCGGCTTCACGTCGCGCGTGGTGCGGGTCTTCACTTCCACAAAGCACAGCGTTTCGCCCTCCCAGGCCACCAGATCCAGTTCGCTGCGGCTGCGCGGACTGCGATAGTTGCGCGCGATGACTACGTATCCCTGGCGGCGCAGAAAGAAGTAGGCTTCCTCTTCCCCGCGGCGGCCGGTGTGCAAATGCTCCGGCCCGGCTTCTTTGTGGGGCAGGATGCGCGCGGCGGAATCAAGAGCGCGAAGGGTGAAACGGATGAGGCTTGCCGATCGGGACATAAAAGACGAGCCGCGAACTACGCGAATGAGCACGAATCATAACAGAACTGATTCGCGACGTTCGCGTTAATTCGCGGCCAAAAAAAGGAGCTACCTCTCCTTTTCGACGATCGTGATGCACTCTTCCAGCACGTCCAGGGCGATGTCCGCCTGCTCCTGCGTCAGAATCAACGGCGGAGCAATGCGGATACTGTTCTCGCCCGCTCCCAGGAACAGGAGCCCGCGCTCAAAGGCCAGTTCCACCATGCGATCACGCTCATCGTGCGCCGTGGCTCTGGTTTGCTTGTTTTTCACGATCTCCACGCCCAGCATCAGCCCGCGTCCGCGCACGTCGCCCACCATGGGGTGCGTCTCCACCCAGCGCGAGATGCGCCGCAGGATGTGATTGCCCACGGTCTCGGCGTTGCGGATGGCATCGCGCTCCAGCACGTCCAGCGTGGCCAGGGCAGCTTCAATACAGATAGGATTGCCGCCGAAGGTGGAGGCGTGCGATCCAGGCACCCAGTCCATGATCTCAGCGCGCGTCATGGTCACGCCCAGCGGCATGCCGGAAGCAATGCCCTTGGCAATGGTGACGATGTCCGGCTCCACCCCTGTGTGCTCGATGGCCCACATCTTGCCGCTGCGACCCGCGCCGCACTGCACTTCATCGGCGACGAGAAGGATCCCGTGCTTGTCGCAGATCCGCCGCAGCTCCTGCATGTATTCCTTCGGCGCCGGCACGTAGCCGCCTTCGCCCTGGATAGGCTCAATAAAGATGGCGGCGCACTCCTCCGGCGGCATCACAGTCTTGAAGACCTTGTCTTCGATAAAGCTGACGCACTCCTTGATGAACTGCGCCTCGCTCATGCCCTCCGGCCGGCGATACACATAGGGAAACGGCACATGCTCCACGCCGGGCACCACCGGAAAGAAACGCCTCCGCTGTTGCACCTTGGAGGCGGTCATGGAGAGCGAACCCATGGTGCGCCCATGGAACGCTCCGTAATACGCGATGATGCCCTGGCGCTTGGTGTGGTAACGGGCCAGCTTCATCGCCGCTTCAACGGCTTCTGTGCCTGAGTTTCCGTAATACACCTTGACCGGGCCGGACATGGGCGCCGTCTTGGCCAGGCGCTCGGCCAGGGTAATCATGTTTTCGTAATAGAAGTCAGTGCCGGACATGTGGATCAGCTCGCCCGCCTGCTTCTGGATGGCTGCCACCACCTCGGGGTGGCAATGTCCGGTGGAGCACACGGCGATGCCGGAAGAAAAGTCCAGGAACTCGTTGCCGTCAACGTCTTCAATGATCACGCCGCGGCCGCGTTTGGCCACCAGCGGATAGGAGCGCGTGTACGAAGGCGAGATAAACTGCGAATCGCCCTTCAGGACCTTTTGCGCGTTGGGTCCGGGCAGCTTGGTGCGGATCTTGGGGCCGGCTGTTGTAATGGTCTGGGTCGCCATAGTCATCCTCTTTTTGAAATTCGTTTGCGTGTTGATGCGTTCAGCCTGCGAGCAAGCCGAGTGAAGAGGGGACTTGGGGGAGTTTAGTCTCCGGCAAAAAGATTGGCGCGGGCGTGCGAGGGCAGCACAGCCAGGTAGCGCCGCGGGCACACCAGGAAGTCCACCCAGCAGGCCAGAGAACGCTCGGGCGTGCGCAGCAGAAACCATGATGTGCGATTGGCTTTCATTCCCGTTTCCATTATATCCCGAATATTGGATGCTTCTCCTGCCCCACCAAGCCAAAACCGGGCTTGGCGGGGACCCCAGCGGTTACGGTAGTGCTGTTCGCTGCCTGATTACATCCATTCAAAGATTAAGCATCGCCAAAACGGCAGCGCGCGTCAGATGATGGTACATACTCCATGGACCTCCAATCCCAGGACCACCAGCAGCACCGTTTTCGGGTGGCGCTCTCTTTCGCCCTGGTGTATGTGCTCTGGGGATCGACATATCTGGCCATGCGCATTGCCGTGCGCGACCTCCCGCCCTTTGTGATCGGGGCCACGCGCTACCTGATTTCCGGCCCCTTGATGCTGGCGGCGTGCGCACTGGCCGGACGCAAGATCAGACTCACGCGCAGCGACTTCTGGCGACTGCTGGCCATTGGAGTGTGTCTGCTTTCCATCGGAAATATGGGCGTGTTGTGGGGCGAAAAGTACGTTTCGAGCGGACTGGCTGCCCTGGTGGTGGCCGTGGTGCCTATCTGGGTGGTGGCGATTGAGGCCTGGATTTACCGCGCCGGGCGCATGAGCGCCAAGGGGCTCGTCGGCTTGGCCACGGGGATGGGCGGCCTTCTGGTGCTCATGTGGCCGCGCCTTACCGCCGGTACGCACCTGGGCCGGCTGGAGTTGATTGGCTGCGCGATCTTGTCTGTGGGCGCCGTGGCCTGGGCGCTGGGTTCGGTCTTTTCTCATCGCTTTGACCTCAGCGTGGATATCTTTGTGGCTGCGGCCTGGCAGATGACGCTGGGTGGATCGGTCAACTTACTCATCGGACTCGCCACCGGCCAGTTTCATCAGGGCCGCTGGACTGCCTCGGTCATGTTGTCGATTGCTTACCTGATCGTCTGCGGCTCGTGGATCGGCTTTACCGCTTATATCTGGCTGCTGGAGCATGTTCCCACACCGAAAGTAGCAACGTATGCGTATGTGAATCCGATTGTGGCGGTGTTTCTGGGCTGGCTGCTGCTGAACGAGAAAGTCGATGCTTTCATGCTGGTAGGTACAGTGATCATTATCGGGTCGGTGGCGCTGGTGAATACATCGAAGTTGAAGCGCATCGGCTCCGCTGCGAGCGAGCCGGACCTCTCGGCGGTGAATGTAGCGGGAGACTGAGGGGGAGCTTTAGTAATTGAGTATGCTGGTAATTGGGTAATTTAAGAGCTACCCTGGCCCCAGAGCTTCGGTAGTGGTTTCTCAGATTTGTGCCAGTAGTCTAATCCAGTCATCGAATTTGCTTCCGCACCTGTGCCGCCTTGGCGGACGCATATTCTGCTTCCTTTCGCATGCCCTTTGCTTCATAAGCTTTGGCCAATCCTGCCTCAGCGCGCATGTTGTCTGGTTCTTGCGAAAGCGCCTGCCTGTAGAAGGCGATTGCGAAGTCAAGCTTGCCTTCCGAGAGCGCGCGATCACCTGAGCCGGCCAGATCGCATTTGTAAAGGGAGCTCAATTTGTCGCGATCAAAACCGCTGTAGCTGGAATAGCGGCGGGCTTTCATGGTGCGGAAAATCAGACGATCGGCAATCTGCTGCGCTTCCTCACAGTAACCGGTGTGCAACTTCACTTGGGCCAGGAGGTACCTAGCATGGCCGTCGTCATGATCCACTGCCAAAGCATGGAGCACGGCAGCCTCGGCATTGGGATAGTCCTCGGCCTTGAGGTAGGCTTCAGCGGCCAGGACGTTGGCGAGCATGCTATCCGGTTTCTTTTGTAATGCTGCCTTGGCCGCGTTGAGTGCAGAAGTTTTACTTCCACCATTAAGTTCCCGCATTGCGACCTTGAGTGGGATTACATAGCGATTGTGGTATCCGACTGCTCCGTAGCCTAGAAGAAGCAACATGGCCGTGCGGAGGGTCAAGAGCTTCAGCCGCTCGGATGTTGCCACGAAGCCACGGACAAGGAGCACTCCCAGGACCAAGCCTGTAAGCAAGCCTCCTGCATGGGCGGCATTGTCGACTTCAGCCCTCTTGGGATAAACGTTATAGCCAGTCCATAGCACAAGGGCGACAAGTTTCCAGCGTGCTTCTGTGGCAAGAGCGAATCCTTTGCACGTGTAAATGCTGATGAGGCCGCCAGCCAGACCAAAGATTCCTGCGGAGGCGCCTAGTGAGCCTAGCTCGGGATGAACAGCCACAGAAAAAAGGCAGCCGAAGAGACCACAGCTCAAATAAAGAAAAAGATAGGCCCACTTGCCGAGAATCTGCTCTGCGCGCTTGCCCAAAATCCGTAAGACCAAAAGATTGCTCAGAAGATGACCGAGGCCAGCATGCATGAACATTGAGGTCAGCGGCCGCCACCATTGTCCGCCCAAAGTGAACGGACCCCAGTCCATAAGGGCCCAAAACAACCTTCTGGCTCCAGTCCAGGTGAGGGCTGTTATCCCGAGACTCAGAAACACAACGGTGTTGACGGCAAGCAGAATCTTGGTGACAGGATAGCTTTGCGTAGAGGTTGGAGTTGCGTTGCCACGCTCTCGAGCAGCCTTTTCGGCCTGCTCGGTCATCATGATTTGTTGCGGAGTGGGGGCGCCACTGGAATCGTTGTCTGGAGAAACCATCGCCTGGTTACACGCAGGGCACAGTTCGTCCTGCTCCGCGAAAGGAGGGAGTTCGTCACCGCAACAAGGACAGGCAGCCATAGCCAATACTCTAAAGAAAATCTACTATATCCCGACTACGCGCGATGACAAAGAACCTATGGATTGAATAATTGAGTAATTTGGTAATTGCGTAAATTGAAACCTGACTGGCATCGAGTTCTCCCTACCGTCAAAAGTTACGCAATTGCCAAATTACCCATTTACCAAATCCCACTCACTTTCTCTTCCATCTGATCCCATCCTTCGTATCTTCCACCACAATGCCAGCTTCCGTTAGTTGCTTGCGAATGGAGTCGGCCTTGGTGAAATCGCGCGCCTTTTTGGCGGCGTTGCGCTCGGCGATCAGGCGCTCGACTTCTTCATCAGGGATAGTGCTGGCGGAGAGGTTCGATTGTTCCAGCAGGCCGTGCGCTTTGGCCCACTCGGCGGCGCGGGCTATCTTCTCCGCGTCGTCGTCTTTGATTACGGCAAAGATTGCATCGAACTGCTGGAGCGCGTTAAGCAGCGGGGCCTTGTCATCCTGGCGCAGCTCGTTGTGATCGGCGGCGGTGTTGGCTTCGCGCACCATATCAAAGATCGCAGCCTGGGCGCGGGCTGTGTTCAAGTCGTCCTGCATGCCGGCCGTCATCTCGAGGCGAGTGGCGGCGGCAAGCTCCTGGATCTTCGCGTTCGCGCCCGGAGGCAGTTGCGCCACCTCAATGCGCGACTTGAAGGTGCGCAGGCGTTCCACGGACTTGGCGCCCTGCTCCAGGCCTGCAAAGGTGAAGTTGAGCTGCTTGGTATACGGAACGGAGGTGAGAAGAAAGCGTATGGAAGAGGGCTTGTGGCCTTTGAGCAGCAGGTCGCGCAGGGTGTAGAAGTTGCCCTCGCTCTTGGACATCTTCTTGCCCTCCACCAGCAGGAAGCGCACATGCATCCAGAACCGGGCAAAAATCTGCCCGGTGAGCGCCTCCGATTGCGCGATTTCATTTTCATGGTGCGGGAACGTCAGGTCTTCGCCGCCGGCATGCAGATCAAAGCTCGGGCCAAGATATTTCATCGACATCACGGAGCACTCGATGTGCCAGCCCGGACGCCCCGGCCCGATAACGCTCTCCCAATGGGCCTCGCCTTCCTTGGGCGCCTTCCACAAGGCGAAGTCGCGGGCGTTGTCCTTGTCATATTCGTCTACGTCCACGCGCGCGCCGACTTCAATGCCGCTGAAATCTTTCTTGGAGAGCTTGCCGTACTCGGGGAACTTGGCGATGCGGAAGTAGTAAGAGCCGTCATCTGTGCGATAGGCAAAGCCCTTTTCTTCCAGCTTCCTGATGAACTCCGCCATCTCGGCAATGTGCTCGGTGGCGCGAACCAGCTTTTCCGGACGCTCCACGTTCAACGTGGCCATGTCTTCTAGAAAAGCTTCTTCATAAGGC
>DASVFK010000239.1:0-6691 GCA_036380095.1 Candidatus Angelobacter sp.
ATTAAGAAGCTCGCCATTGGAGGGATGTTCAGGAATGGCGAATATCCTGCTGCTTTCATAACCTGCGCCGGGGGCGGTAGAAACCAGGCCGGCGGCGACCACACCTGGCAGGTTGCGGACCTTCTCCAGCAAGGCTTCATGAAAGGCAACGATCTTTTCCGGCTTGTCATATTGGACGTCAGGCAGTCCATACCTCATTGTCAGGATGCGGTCCGTAGTACAGCCCAGGTCGGACGAGCGCAGATGCATAAAACTTTTGAACAGGAGCCCGGCAGAGATCAGCAGGACCACGGTCAGCGTGACCTCGGCCGCCAGCAGCGTCTTGCGCAGCGAAGCTCGCGACAAGCCTCCACCAAGAGCGCGTGAAGATTCCTGCAGCGCCGAGAGAAGGTTCTTTCCCGTAGAGGAAACCGCCGGAGCAAGCCCTGCCGCCAAGGCAGAGACAAACACGATGACGGCGGAGAAGACCAAAATCGTGCCATCCATCTGAATGGCATCAGCTCGCGGCAAGTCCTGCCAGTGAGTGGCGAGCCACCTGGTGGCAAAATATGACAACAGTACTCCAAGCAAACCACCGGCAATCGAGATCAGAAAGCTCTCTGTGATCTGTTCCCGGATCAGCTTAAGGCGGCTGCCTCCCAGAGCTCCCCGAATCGCTACTTCCCTGCGCCGGGAGGCCCCCCGGGCCACCAAAAGATTGGACACGTTCAGACAGGCAATCAACAGCATGCAGCCAACCGAGGCCATCAGGACCAGCAGGGGCATCTTTACGTCCTGCACCACGTCCTCGATCACCGGCCGCATCACCGCATCTTCGGCGACCGGCTTGGTCAGCTCCGCCATGTGCATCCGATACTGAAGAGCACTGACCTCCTGAATGGCCGCCGCTCCTGGCACGTCTTTTTTCAGCCGGGCAACGACGTGGCTTTGATGATGGTCGTGGGCGACCAGTTCATCGGGCTCAAAGGCCGTTGCGTACGGGATCCACACCTTCACTTCCGGATCCGGATAGGTCATCGACTTGGGAAGAACTCCCACCACTGCATAAGGCTTCGAGTCGATGCGCACCGCTTTGCCGACGATGGAGCTGTCGCCGCCGAACCGGCTTTGAAAGAAACTCCAATTGAGGATCACGGCATCCGGTGCGCCGATGCGGTCTTCGTCTGGAGTGAAAGTGCGTCCCAGCACGGGCTCAATACCGAGCACCGAAAACAGGTTCCAGGAACCTGCCGCGCCTACAACCAGCTCTGGCATCTCGCCCGAATTCGTGGTGACGGCGCCGGCCCACCAGCGCCAGGCTGCCATGTCCTGAAAGCCGTGTGTTTGCTCGCGCCAGTCGTGAAAATCCGCCGCCGCCACCGGGTTGTTTACATGTTTGGTTTCGCGCCGGAAATGCTCGTAGACCATGACAAGTTTGTCAGGATCGCGAAAAGGCAGCGGCTTCAGCAGGACGGAACGCACGATGGTGAAAAGTGAGGTTGACGCGCCGATTCCCAGGGCCATCACCAGAATCGCCGTGACGGAAAAGCTGGGCGAATGCCGGAGCGTGCGCATTCCATAGCGAAAGTCGCGCCAGAGTGATCCCAGCCAGTTCCAGCTCCACGAAGAACGCGCTTCGTCGTGCAGCACTGCCGGATTGCCGAACAGCCGCAGCGCCGCGTTCCGGGACTCTTCCGGATTCATACCCTGCGACGCGTATTCCGCAATCTGCTGTTCGAGATGAAACTCCAGCTCTTCGCTCAACCGCGCGTTTTCGCGGTTACGACAGAAGAGCATCAATATCGACATCCGAAGCTGTTCCCACCAGCGCATGTCTTGCCTCATCCTCACAGGCTGTCGACCACCAGGTCGATGGCGGTCGAGAGCCGCTTCCAGCTTTCTTTTTCTTTTTCCAGGCGGGCGCGCCCGGCAGCGGTAAGCGAATAGAACTTGGCTTGCCGGCCCGTTTCACTCTCGTTCCACTTGGCTCGGATCCACCCTTGCTGCTCCAGCCGGTGCAACGCGGGATAAAGCGATCCCTGCTGCACCTGCAGGACTTCATTGGAAATCTGCTGGATACGCTTGGCGATCGCCCACCCGTGTTTGGGCTCGAGCGAGAGCGTCTTCAATATCAGAAGGTCCAGGGTCCCCTGGACCAGATCATTCGGTTTTCCCATACTATGATTATCTACAATTGGATTGTAGATGGTCAAGGTATCACATGAAATGGACTCGGCGTGGGCCAAAAAGGTAAGCGCCGCTCCATCAAAAAGCGCCGTCCAGGCAAGTGGATCAGGCCGCGCACGAGAATCCTTTACGCGCAGGTAGAGTGCAGCCGCCCTCCGGCTGCGCACGAGACTCTTTCATCGCAGGCGAGGGCGCCTGCGCTCCAATTATGCTTTTGCACTCCAGACTTTAAGGTGAGGACTGCGGACGTGTCACGCCAGATCAAACAGAAGCACTTCACCTCCCTTGTCGCCGCCAATGAGCCTGACGCTCTTCTCCTGCGAGATGGCCGCTCCGTCACCAGCTTTGAGCATGCTGCCGTTAAGTTCAATCGAGCCGCGCGCCACTTGCACCCAAGCGTAGCGACCATCGGCCAAAGCGTGCTCCACTTGCTGCCCGGCGTTTAGTTCCGTCGCGAACAGTTCAGCATCCTGGTAAAGCTTGACCGCGCTGCTGCCGTTGCCGCCCTGGGGCGAAGCGATCAGGCGCAACTTGCCCATCTTCTCTTCCCGCAGAATGCTCTTTTGTTCGTACATCGGCTTCAAGCCGGCCCTTTCCGGCTCGATCCAGATCTGGTAGAGATGCACCGGATCTTTATGGGAGTGGTTGAACTCGCTGTGGCGCACGCCCGTTCCGGCGCTCATCTTCTGCACCTCGCCCGGCCGGATCACAGACCCGGTGCCCATGCTGTCATGGTGCTCCAGCGATCCTTCGAGTACGTAGGTGATGATCTCCATATCGCGATGCGGATGCGTGGGAAACCCGAAACCCGGCTCCACGCGGTCTTCATTGATCACGCGCAGGCTGCGAAACCCCATGAACTTGCGATTGTAATAATCGGCAAATGAAAATGTGTGGTACGTATCCAGCCAGCCGTGGTTGGCGTGGCCCCTATCCTTGGCTCGTCTAATCTGAATCATTGAGCTTTAGATGTTTTGATATCAAAATAGTTTCAGAGTGTCCGCAGCGAGCTTTGGCCTGGGTTCCTGGCTTTTCGGGCCCTGCACTTTTACCACGGAGTCCGCAGGAACAAAACCTGTTCCCAAAAGAGAATGAAAATTGTTTTGTGCCGCCCCTTATAAAAGGGGCTCTCATTTGGCACACCTTACCTAGCCCTTATCCCTCATCCCGGCAAGCCGGGACTCGGGAACGGACTGGGCTAACTTATGCCGCGCCTGGCGGCGCTGGAGCCTCGGTTGAGAATCATTTTCGCAGCTGCCGGCTGCATTTCCCAGAGAGACACGGGGTTTTTGAAAATGCCAACCCGAATCAGCTTTTCCCCGTGTCTCAGTGCCTCCGTGGCAGGTTTTGCTTTATTCCCACTTGATCTTGCTCTTCTTGAGCACGGGGAGCAGGCTATTGTAGTCGTCCGTCCATAGCCGCAGTCCGGGTATGTTCTCGATTTCGCTGGCTGCATTTGCGATCTCTTCCCTGTCCAGAAAATCCTCGTCGGCGGTCACCAGCACCCAATCCGCCGAGTAGATTTCAGAGTCATCGTCAGCTTGCGAGGAAATCAGTGCGTATTTCAGTCCAGCGTGTTCTGCCTGCTGGGCCACCACGGGGGGCAGTTCCAGGAATTTGTTGGAAACATGGAAGGCGATAATGCCCCCAGAGGTCAGGTGCCGGCGGTACAGTTCAACCGCCTCCGCGGTGATCAGGTGCACAGGAATGGCGTCACCGGAGAAAGCGTCGATCACCAGCACGTCGTAATTCTGGGGCGGTTCGGCAGCCAGAGAAAGCCGCGCGTCTCCCATGACGAGCTCAATCTTGGCTTGCGACTCCCTCAGATAGGTGAACAAGCTGCCGGCCAGCGTTGGCACCTGCGGGTTGATGTCATAGAAGCGGAAGACGTCGCCAGGGCGCCCGTACGCAGCCAGAGTACCCGTGCCCAGCCCGATCACTCCTACCCGCCTGGGCCTTTCTCCGCAGCACAAGTCGAGGGCCAGCCCGACTCCTGATTTGTGGCCGTAGTACGTGGTGGGCGCCTTGCGCAGCTCATCCGTAAAGACCTGCTTGCCATGTTGAATGGTTCCGTGGATGAGGGTGCGAGAGTAGACCACCGCAGGGGGTTCAAAGTCCTGGATCACACGCAGGGAACCATAGAAGTTCCGCACCTGCGCAATGGTGTCCTGACGGAACGAGCGCATTTGCAAGACCGCCAGCGTGATCATGGCGCCGGTCGCGGCAAGCCACAGCAGCTGCCAGGGCTTTCCCATTTTCCAGGTAGCCGCGTGAATCACGGCCACGGCTGCCACCAACCCCCACGCCAGTTCGTAATTGCCGCGAAAGACCAGCGGCGCCACCACACCTACCAGAACGGCGCCCATCGCCCCGCCGCCGGAAAGCGAAAGATAGTAGCTGGTGGCGTAGCGCGCGCTCGGCCTCAGCCGGTATAACTCGGCATGGCAAACCAGGCAAGCCAGCAGCAGCGCGCCACAATAGAGCGCAATCGACCATTGAATCGGCAGCGTGAGCTGCTTGCTCCAGATCTTGTTCCAAAGCGCGCTCGAGAGGCTGAGACCGGAAGAGATTTCAAAAGCCACCGCGGCCAGCGCAACCACAAGCAGGCCTTGCATGGTCCGCCGCCAGTAGTATCTTTCTCCGGCGAACGCCCAGATAAAACTCACCAGATAAGCTGTGAGCGGAAGGATCCAAAGCAGCGGGATGGCGGCGATGTTCTGGCTGAGATAATTCGTCACCGCGCATAGCAAGACCGAGGCTGCGGCCGGGAGCAGGAACCAAAGCACACGGACTCCGGCAGTCGGCACGGCCAGGTTGCCTCCCGCGCTGCTGTTTTCGCCCAGAGACGCGTGCTCCACGGCCCTTCGGCTCCGCCATGCGATGGCAAGAGTGGCTACCGCGAACAACGCAAATCCCCCCAGCCAGACCGAGCTTTGCGCATGCAGCGAGAAACGCGGCTCAATCAGCCAGGGATACAAAACAAGGGCCAGGAGCGACCCGAAATTGGAGAGCGCAAACAGGCGATAGGGCAGCGGATACTGGCCCTCAGCCGTCGCCCTTTCCCGCACATACCAGGATTGGAGCAAGGGGTTCGTCGAGGACAGCACGACAAAGGGAAACCCAATCAACGTGGCCAGCAGCATGAACACGCTGACTGCAGGATGAAGGGTGGAAGCGCGCAGTTCAGCGTGCAGGCTGAAGACCGCCTGTCCCAGCCCCGCGAGCAGCAGTCCGGAGTAGATCAGCGCCTGGGCCCCGGACCGAAACCTCGTGGCCAGCCAGTGCGCCCCCAGATAACCCAGCAGCAGCGCGCTTTGGAAGAAGACCAGGCAGGTCACCCATACTGCGGAGGAGCCGCCGAGCAAAGGCAAAAGCCGTTTGGCGGCGATGGGTTCGACAAGAAAGAGCAGAAAGGCGCCGAGAAAAATCGCCGTGGAATAGAGAATTGTCACGAGGGGCATGGGCGCATAAAGATAGCATGGCTCAGCCGTTGTCTTGCCGTGCTATTTTTCACCCGTGCCTAGCTTGCGGCAGAGCCGCCCCAACTGCTCCTGCTCGTCCGGGGTCAGCCGTCCCATTACTTCCACAATGCGTCTGGCGTGGTCAGGAAAGATCCTGGCAATCAGCCTGCGCCCCGCCGGCGTGATGGTCGCACGGACAAAGCGCTTGTCGCTGCCCTGCTGCTTGCGCCGTGCCAGCCCGCGCTTTTCCAGGTTGTCGAAGACCAGAGTGAGGTTGCCGCTGCTGGTGAGGATGCGCCGGGCCAGGTCGCCCAGATACAAGGGACCAACATGATAGAGGGCTTCCAGCACGGCAAACTGGCTGGGTGTGAGCCCGGCTTTCTCCAGTCCCATGCGGGCATACCCGATCGCCGTGTTGGACGCGCGGGCCAGCTTGATGTAGCTGTTCAGGGCGCGTTGTTCCCTCGGTGTGCCTTTGAACTGCTTGCTCATCCCAGACAAGAGTAAACCGCAAAGGACCGAGAGAACGCAAAGGATTTAATAAGAAATTGGTAATTGGGTAATTTGGTCAATGGGTAATTGAAAAACCTAAACTCTTCGGTCTGACAATTACCCCGAAATTACCCAATTACCCAATGCCCTTACTGGATATCGAACTGTTCCGGATGCAGCAGCGGATCTGACTTCACCAGGATCGTGCGCTTGGTGAGTTCCTCCATCTCCTGCAGCCAGCGGCCGCCATTCGACTTCAGGGCCTTGGCCACTTCCGGATTCACGCGCAGCATCACGTCGCGCTCGAAGTGCCGGGCCATCTTGCGCATCTCCACGTAAATCTCATTGCACACAGTGGTCACGGACTTGATCATGCCCGTGGCCTGGCAGGTGGGGCAAGGCTGTCCCAGGGTGCGTTCCAGCGATTGCTTCACGCGTTTGCGCGTGATCGCCACCAGGCCGAAATCGTTGAACTGCAGCACCTTGGAGGGCGCGCGATCGGCCTTGAGCGCCTCTTCCAGGGCCTGCATCACTTTCTGCCGGTTCTTGCGCTCGTCCATGTCAATGAAATC
>DASVFK010000240.1:0-7970 GCA_036380095.1 Candidatus Angelobacter sp.
CTGCCCTTCGCGCAGGCCTTCTGCTCCGCGCACCACCAGCATGTCGCCCGGCGCAACCCCTGCCATGATCTCCACGTCGCTGCCGCGCTCCACGCCCAGCGTTACCGCGCGCCGCTCCAGGGTTTTCGCCTTTACCAGGAACACAACCGGTTTGCCGTTCTCGGTGTGCACCGCGGCCTTCGCGACAATTGCCTTGGCTTCCGTGGCTTTACCCTTGGCTTGCGCCGGTTCATCTCCCAGGAAAGCCACCTTCACTCCCATATCGGGCAGGATTTTGGGATCGAGCTGGTCAAAAGCCACGCGGACCTTCACTGTCGCTTTCTGCCGGTCCGCCGTGGGAATCACCGTACGTACGGTGGAAGGAATTTGCCAGTCAGGGTAAGCGTCCAGGGTGGAGACGGCCTTCTGCCCCGGCCGCACGCGCGCGATGTACGATTCGTTCACGTCCACTTCCACTTCGATGGACTTCATGTCCACCACGGTGGCGATGCCGGTGCGCGTGAAGCCTCCTCCGGCCGAAACCGGCGAGACGATCTCTCCTCGCTGCGCGTCTTTAGAAACTACCTTGCCATCAAACGGCGCCCGCACCGTGCAGTTCTCCACGTCTTCCTGCGCGACTTTGATTCTGGAATCGGCGGCGCGGGTTTGTTCACGGGTCAGGGCGATCTTGGAGCGCAGGCTGTCCGCCGTGGTTTGCGCCGTATCCAGCGCCTGCTGGCTGTTGACGCCGGCGTCGCGCAGCCCTTTGGCGCGTTGCAGCTCGCGTTCTGCGTTGCCCAGTTGGACTTGCAGGTCGGACAGCGCGGCGGCGGTGGCGTCGCGGTCCGTGCGTGCGGAAGTCAGCGCCGCATTCTGCTGCGAGCAATCCAGAGTCGCCAGTACCTGCCCGGCTCTTACCTGCATGCCCTCTTCAGCCAGAACTTGTTCGACCCGCCCTGTGACCTTAGCGGCCACTGTGGCCCGGCGACGCGGGGTTACGTACCCGCTGGCGTTGAGCAGGGCCTGGGCGCGCGCGTCGTTGGCTGGCCGCGCCGCCGCCACCTCCACCACCGGAGTGCGCGGCCGGAAAGCCAGCAGCAACCCGCCCAGCAACACCAACGCCCCCAACCCGGCGGCGAACAACCCCAGACGCGGGCTTCGCCTGGACGCTTTGCGCGACTTGTCATCGATCCTGAGCGCACTCAGATCATGCCGGGGAGGCATGGTTGAACTCATGGAAATTCACCTAGCAAAAAAATCAGTGGCGGCGTTTGACAACCGTAAAGACCCGGGGCGCTTGTTGCTCGCCGGCCCTCTGGAAGAATGAAAACGGACTCACCTTTTTCTTCTGTCCATCATAAATTAGGTTTTGTATTTTGTGCGATGCGTGAGGATCCCCAACACGCGTGGTTTTTGCGTGTTGGGGCGGGCCGCCCTGGCTCTGCCCTTACTGGCGGCCCTTTCGGGCGTATGACCGTAAGAGTTTTCGCCTCCCCTTGCGCAGATCGCGCCCATCGCGTTCACTGGGATAGGGCTGGTCTCCTTTGAGGCCGTTCCACAGCACCTGATTGAAGGCCTCGGTATCCAGCTTGTCCTCTTCTGAGAAATCGACCCCTCGTGTCTTCTCCGTCCAATACGCGGCGTCGTGGGCGGAAAGTGGGGCAGCTTGCTGCGCGCGGATGGTCTTGACGGCCCTGGCCCGCGGCAGCGGCAGCCGGGTGCGGCGCAGAATCTCCGGCACCCGCGCCATGTACGTCCATTCTTTCTGCCGCAGGTCAAATACCTCGCTCATGGGCCGCTGAAAGGCGTCATTGATGCCCAGCGGCTTGATGCCGAGTACCTGCTCGATGGTGCGCAGCAGGGAGACCGTGGTGTAGCGCTCGGAGACCAGCGCGCCCTGCTTCACGTACGGCCCGATCACATAGGCGATGCTGCGATGCGCGTCTACGTGGTCCGGACCGTTCTGCGCGTCATCTTCCAACACGAAGATCAATGTGTCTTTGGCGTACGGGCTGTGCGCCACTTTCTCGGCGACTAGACCCAGAGCGTAGTCGTTGTCTGCGAACTGCGTTTCCACCGTGTCTACGCCATCGGCCGCTTTGTCGAAGCTGCCCAGGTGGTCGTGGCAGATGCGCAGCAGTTCAAGCTGCGGCAGGTTTTCATCATTTACATATTGATCAAACTCACGCTCCCATTCCGTGAATCTCCAGTAATCGGCAAAGCGCATGTCAAAGCCGCGGAAATAAGGATCGGTGACCTCCTGGAGCGAGGTCTTGGTAGGGAAAGCCACCCGCGTCTCGTTGGCAGACGGGTCCTGCAAGAGCGGCAGGGCCTGGCGTCCTGGCGCAGACGAATAGCGGCCCAGGTCGAGAAAGAAACCGTAATTGCGCAAGCTGACCTTGGCCCGAAGCGCCGCGTCCCAAAGGTAACCTGCGCCGGTTTCATCCTCCTTGGGGCCGTCGGGCGCGGCCACGTCTGCGGTGCCGGGAAGCTGGTTAGCCGGGTCACTCAGATCCGCTGTGTTGCGTTCCTCCGGCGTGCTTCCGGCCAGATTGATGCCGCGGTTCATGCCTTCCACGTCATAACCCACGCCGCGCTTGGCATAATTCAGCGGGATGGTGCGCTCCACCAGGTCCGTGGCCCGCGCCGCCGTGCTCCAGTTCCAGCCAGTGCCGCTGACTCCGCCGCTGTCATAGAAGTTATCCAGCGTGACAAAACTGCGCGCCAGTTCGTGATGGTTGGGTGCAATCGGCTCGGGAAACAGCGTGAGTTTAGGATCACCGTTGCCTTTCTCCAGGTCGCCCAACACCTGGTCATAGGTGCGGTTTTCCTTCACGATGTAAATCACGTGCTTGATTCTCTTGTGCAGCTCTGCAAACAGGGCCTGGGTCTTTTTTTCGTCTCCACCGCGCACGAAATGGTTGTTGATCGCCACTTGGCGCGTGAGCGCCGCCAGCGTGGAGGCCGCCTGGCGCGGCATTGCCGTCAGCCCGCCTTTTTCCAACTGCAGGACATATTGCCCCGTCGTGGCACAGGGCCGGTCGCCCGAGGTGGCGAAATCGTTGCGACAGGCGCGCGGGTTGGGTCCGGGTACCGATTTTGCATTGGTCACAAACAGCATGCCACCGTCTGCGCTCACAGTCACTGAAGTTGGATACCACGCGGTGGGAAGCAAGCCCTCGACGCGGCTGTCATCGGGATCTTTCTGGAGCGCGATCACCGCCACTGAGTTGAGGCCTCCGTTGGTCACGTACAGCGTTCGCTCATCGGGCGAGAGAGCCAGGCTGTTGGGGTTTGCTCCTTTGAATCCCGTCTTCTTGTTGGTTTCCTGCAGCATGCCCGGCGGCGCAGTGGTTTTAATCTCCGCCATCACGCGATTGCTGCGCGTATCCACGATCACCACCGAGTCGCTGTTGTCGCAAACGGCGAAAAGCAACGTTTGCGCTTTGTTCAAAAGCATCTTCCCCGGCTGGCCGTGGACTTTGATTCGCGCAGCGACCTTCGGCGCGCCGCTCAGGTCCAGAACAACAATCTCGCGGTCGCGCAGGCTGGAAACGTAAGCTTTGTCGCTGCCCTGAAACACTGCCCAGTAGGGATAGGTGCCTCCCGGCGTGCCCCGGCCCGGACGCAGATCGAGTTCAGCGATTTGCCGGTTGCCCAAATCGATCAGCGAAACAGAGTCGTTGGCAGAATTGGCCGCCAGGAGCCTGCTCCCGTCGGCGCTCGCGGCCACTCCCGCAGCCAGGGGCCGGTTGGCCGTCATGCCCTCTTCAGCGCCAACGTGTCCCAGCGGCGCCTTGTGTCCCAGCGCAATCGGCGCGTCTGCCTCTTTCCATTGCTCGCCCTGCTTCTCGAAGAGGTGTACGTTGTCGTCCGGTCCGCCGGAGACAAAGAAACGGGCGCCATCGGGGGCCCACACCAGCCCGGCGTAGCTGTTGGCGATCTTTAATACCTGCCTCTTCACCGGCTTGCCCTGGCCCAGGTCAAATACAAATACATATTCGTTGGAGAGCGCGGGAATGGCTTTGACCTGAAGGTCAGAGTTGCGGTTGAATCCGCTGGTGAGCACCAGCAAAGTTTTTCCGTCTGGGCTGAGCGCGCTGGTAAGAGGATGATCGGCCGTGAACTGCGGCAGATCTTCCAGATCGGGATTGAGCGGCTGAAAAGTCGAACCGGGAACCGCCAGCGGAGTGATCTCCATGCCGGTGGGCAGCGATTGCCGGCTGGGCTGCTGGGGAAACGCCAGTGTGCAAGACAAAATGAACGCCGATAGGGAAATTGCAGATTGTAGAATCGGTTTTCCACTCATCGCAAACCCATCCCCATCTGGTGAGAGCTCCGAAGCCACGTTTGTTTTGCATAAGCTGCAGAAATCTCTGTTTTTTCCACATGTGCGTGCCTGGAGCCATGGCGCAGAGTTTCAAATGAGGCAGCGCCGAAGGCGCGGTTGAAAATAGCCCGGCACGTGCCCGAGTCCCGGCTTGCCGGGATGAGGGCTAAGTGCCGGGTGAGCCCGCGGGAGAACAATTCCATGCTGCCGCAGGCGGTCGCGCAGCCGAAGGCGGAGCGAAAAAACGCAATCGCCGACATCGCACAACCCATCCATTCCTCCCTCTCTGTCTGAGATCCCCAGGAATCAGGCCAAATCGTTCATGTCGCTCCGCCCTCCGGCTCCGCTCCGGCCTGCGGCAGCGGGGAGTTGCTTTGACTTCCAACTTCCCCGGCACTTAGCCCTCAGCGCGCAAGCGCGCCTCGAGCACGTACCGGGCTATTTTCAACCGCGCCTGCCGGCGCTGTGCACTTGGCAATTTGCGGCACGACTGAAAGTCATGCCCTGGCACGCGTGAAATACACAGATAGTTTTTCTGCCCCTACGTTTTCTTCAAACTCTGCTTCAGCTTTGCCGTGGGCACCTTACCCAGCGTGGCATTCAGCAGCGCTCCCAGCCGCAATCCGGCCAGCGCCAGCTTTTCATCAACCATCTTGATGTAAGCCTCGTAATAGCTTTCATCAATCGCCGAGGCTTTGCGGTCCAGGATCTGTCGCGCCTGCAGGTGCGACTCGTTGGCCCAGTCCACCGGGCTTCCCCCGGACTTCTGCTCCAGCCCTTTGCTGCGGATCAGCTTCTGGAGCTGGTCCACGTACTCTTGCTCCGATTGTCCTCTGTGTTCGAGCAGAATGCTGTCCCACACCCAGTGCAGGTTGCAAGGATAGTCACCGCACTTCTCTGAACCGAAGGCGGGCAGCTTGATGTCGTTGCCGCCGCGCGCCTCTTCCACCGCGTGCAGGGGCTGGTGAACGTCTCCCACAAAGTGCACCAGCCACTTGAGCGCTTCCAGCCGTTGTTCGCGCCCGGCGTTCTCGCTGCCCAGCACCTGGGCAAACATCTGTATGCGGTCCACCACGCAGTTGTGATGGTCGGTCTCTGAGTCCTTGTGTTTGTCCTGCGGGCGGAAGCAGTCGCGCCCGTCAGAGAATCCCACGGCATCCTTGGGGATGTCCACAAAATGCCAGCCGTAACTTTCATCACGTTCTTTGCGCACCTGGTCCGCCCAACTGGCAATGGAAGCCAGACTGTCTTGCCCCAGCAGCAATTTCAGGTTGGCCTTGGTTTGCGCGGTGAGGCGGGAGGCGGCAATATCGGCGACAATGGCATGGCCCTTGGGGCCCCAGGCAAATATCTGGGTCGGCAACAAGGTAAGGAGCAGGATTGCAGAAATCAGCTTTTTCAACGGGACCCTCGGCTGTAATTTTGCGTGCATCTGCCTTCGCAGCGCCAGCTGGCAAAATCAGCGATGGAAGGTTCCCGCAAATTCTATAGGGCGTTTGCCTTGGAATCTACGGCAATCGCGAAACGCCGTGTTAAAGATCGGAGAAGACACACTCTCGCCGGTGCGAACGTGGTCTTCGGTTCTCCGATGGGATTGGGACGCTGCAGCCCTTCTTCGGCGGCTTTGGCGTGATGCAGCTTGAGTACGCGGCAGGAATCGCATCAGGGCCTGATTCGCGAGCGTCCTGCTGGACCGCGAATGGAAGCTTCGGCGGGCCTCCGCTACTCTTTTTCGATGGTGATGATGTGAACGGTTTGGGTCTTTGCGTCCGTCATGGTCGCGCCGATCTTCACTTTCAGTCCGGCAAAATCTTCGGCGACGCCCTCGTTATCGAAACGATAAACCTCGTCCTTTACCACGAGCACATATTTTCCGCCCATATCGCGGACGCAGTGGAGAGTGCAGCTCTTGGCGTCGCGGGCGCCCACAACGCCTTTCTTGATCATCCAGTCGTGGGAGTGGCCTTCCGAGTGAACGTTGAAAGCGCACTGGCTGTCCTCGATGGCGCCGCGCAGGGTGACCACTCCATCCTTGCTATAGGAATAAGAAGCCAGCAGCACCAGCATCAACACCAACAGGGCCGCGGTTGTTATTGTTTCACGATCGATGGTTGTCTTCATTCAATCTCCTCTTCTTTTCACAGCGACCGGCGCCCGCTTTCAAAACACGCTGTCATGGACCATTTCCGATCAGGGCAAAACCAGGAGCTTCATGCGCATTCCTTCATGGTCATCGCTGCAAATCACGGTGCATACAACTTCATACTCGCCTGGCTCCGGGGCAGTCAGCGTAAACTCCTGCACTCCAGGCTTCAGCTCAAGGTCCCAGCCGGCAACCTTGGCGCGGCTTTTCATGTGGAGCAAGGTGAACCCATGGATGGTGCCGTCACGGTTCCAGCTCTTTCCTTTGCGCGCATCGATGCGCAGAACAATGGTTTCGCCGGTCTTGACCACCACCTGGCCGGCTTTCTGGCCGGAAATCTTGTAGCGGCTGTCTTTATCGGCCAGCACTTCAATCACATGGGGCTGCGCGAAGGCTGGCAGCGATGCGAGCAGGAAAACTCCAGCGACGGCGCATGCGCTGACTTTGGAAAGAAAGCGGGTTGAATTGATTTTTCGATCTCGCATCGCTATTGGGTCATGTAACGCAGGATCAGGCGCATGTCCTGGTCCGTGATGGTCGCGCGCACCCGCATGTGGCGAACGATGGTGCCCATCATGCGCGGCGGAAACTTCGGCGGAGCGGCATGGCAGCGTGAGCAGTTGGCGCGAAAACGTTTCTCGCCTTCCAGGCGCAGGTTGCTGTCCTGCTCGCTCTGGTTAGCCGCCGCAGAAGGTGTAGCAGGCGTATCGCCGGTGCTCTTTGTGCCCTTGGTCTTGGCCACGGCGGCCAGCGCCAGGCCCATGGCCAACGCCAGGAGCGCCGCAGAGATGGCAGTTCTCATTTTCATTGCACACCCACAGTCGGCCATAGCGGCATAACAAATCGATACGTCATGCCCACGGTCCAAAGGTTGGCATTGCGGCCCAGAATAAATTGCCGGCCATAGCTTCCGGAGGCGCGCACGTCACTGCGGAAGTAGTAGTTGAGGCCGAAGTCAGCCTGGTTGGTGTCTTTCCCCAACGCGCCGAGTTTCTTGATGGTGGCCGCGGTAAGGTTTGGCGCAGCGAAGAACTGCTGTCCCCGGCCCACGACTTCCACCTGCTTCATGTGGGGAATCTGGCTGAGACGGTACGCGGACTCAATCCAGTACCCGCTGCCCCTAATGCCCGACTGGCGTACGTATTCCGAGCGCAGAGTCAAAGGCGCCCTATTGGGTTGCCACTCGAAATGAAGCCCCACGGAGTGCGGCCGGTCTGCCTGCAAAACCTGCTGGTAGGAAGCGCCCATTTCCAGCCTTGGTCCCGGCATGAAGAAGCCGATGCGCGCTCCGGTAGAACGGTCCGTGGCCAGGAGGTGATGGGTGTTGTTGGCGGAGAAATAGACGGCGTAATTCAGGTTGACTTTGTCTGAGCCTGCGGGAAAGCCGCCTCGCAGCATACCGCCGAGAGAAGAAAGGCTCGTGACCGGCACGATCACCGGGGTGACCTGCAAGGCTTTGATCCAGTTGGGGGCCAGCCGCTCGGCATAGATCCCGAACGGCGTTGTGAATCTGCCGCC
>DASVFK010000241.1:0-5143 GCA_036380095.1 Candidatus Angelobacter sp.
AGGTTAGTCACGTGTTACTCACCCGGTCGCCACTGTACTCATGGATTGCTCCACTTTCTCGTTCGACTTGCATGTGTTAGGCACGCCGCCAGCGTTGATTCTGAGCCAGGATCAAACTCTCGTTTGAAACCTGTTGAATCCTGACCCCGAAGGGCCAGGAACGTCACCCGACGGGTAGTCAGGGTGACGCCGTACGGCTAATAATGCCGATTCACATCGGCACGGAATTCACCGTACAGCTCTTACCTATTTTGTGAGATCACTCGGACTTGAATCCTCGTTTCCTCTCACGACTGGCACGTTCAACCTGATTGTCAAAGATCAATCACGAATTCCGCCTGAGCGGCTCGTTTTCGACTCCGACCGCGGACCTTGCAGCCCGCTGTCCTCGAAACTTGTTTGTCTCAGGGATCATCCGACCCTAGAGACGAACCTTTCAAACTTACCGCGAATTGCTGCCTCTTGTCAACCCTCACGGTTGACTCAGTCGGCACCCGGCTCTCCTGCCCTCAAACTCCTTGAACCGAGGACTCAATGGCCTGACGTGCCCCTGACGAACTCGCAGCACTCGTCCCTGCTCCGTGCACGGCAAAGCAGAGGAAAAAAATCCGCTTATAAAAAAAGATCATTTGGAGGTTTGCTAAAACCCTTCAGGAATTTCGCTTCCTGAATCTGCCCGCAGGACCTGCCTTGGGCTATTTGTGTGGCTTTAATTTTGATGCCCCGGCAAATCGTCTCGATTCTTTATTTGCCAGGCCTCAAGCTGCTTCGGCTGGTCGCAGCCGCTCCACGCCACTCATCGCTTACTTCGTTATCTTTTATAGCAGAGACGCGCCGGTTTGCGCAAGGGGCCCGACCGAGAAATTCCCCACGGCTTTGCCTCGTGGCCTCCCCTTCCAGACATTCCGGTGGTGCGATTCGCCCGGAATCTGCATCCAATTCCGTACAATATTCAGGTTCATCTCTCTCCGGGCAAGAAGGAGCGATTTTTGTTTCGACTATGGTTTCATGCCATCTTGTTGCTGGCGCCGGCACTCACGCCCTTGCAGGCCCAGCCCTCAGCCAGGCAATCCACTATCACCATCCACGTGCATAAGTCCGGCTTGTTCGCCGTGGCCGGCCACAATCACACCGTGGTAGCGCCTGTCAGCAAGGCCTCCATCGACCCCCAGGGCATGACCGCTGAAATCGTTGTCCTGGCCAAAGAGATGAAGGTCACGGACACGGATGTTTCAGACAAGGACCGTGCCAAGATCCAGGCTGATATGCTTGGCCCCAAGGTGTTGAACGCGGAAAAGTTTCCCCAGATTCGCTTCACGTCTGTTGAGATCAAGCCGGCCGGCGCAGGTCACCTTCGCGTGACCGGCATGCTGGAGCTGCACGGCGTGAGCAAACAAATCACGCTGGAAATCACGGGCGGCGGCGATCACTACCAGGGCAAGACAAAACTCAAGCAGTCCGATTTTGGCATTGAACCCTTCTCCGCGGGCGGCGGCACAATCAAGGTGAAGGATGAACTGGATCTGGACTTCGATATCTATGCCGAAAGCGTGAAGAATGCAGGCCGGCGCTAAGTTGTTCCCGTTGCTCGCCGAGGACATCCGCGAGCACTATGACGACTTCTCCTGGGTCTACCGCCTCTACTGGGGCGAACACATTCATCACGGGCTCTTTCCCTCTGGAAATGAGACACAGCGCCATGCCCAGGAGCTGCTCCTGCGCCATTGCGCGGAGATGGCCGGCCTTCGCCCGGGGATGAAAGTTGCCGACGTCGGCTGCGGCCACGGCGCCACTGCTCGCTTTTTCGCCCGCGAATGCGGCTGCCACGTCCTGGGACTCACCATCAGCCCCGTGCAGTTCAAAGCTGCCGTGCAGGGCGCACGGTCACTGTCTGACCCGGCTGCGGTAAACTTTGAGCTCGCCGATGCCGAGCAGTATGCTTTTCCAGCAGCCTCTTTTGACCTGGTGTGGAACATGGAATCGTCCGAGCATTTTTTTGACAAGGCCGCCTATTTCCGCAAGGCGGCGGCCGCGCTCAAAGTCGGTGGCCGCCTCATGCTTGCTGCCTGGACAGGCTCCATGGAGCACCAGCTCATCCGTGAAATCGCCCATGTCTTTCTCTGCCCGGAGCTGCTGACCACAGAACAATACTCGGCGCAAATCCAGGCGGCCGGCTTGAACGTACTACAAACGGAGGAAATCGGCCCGCTGGTGGCGCGCACCTGGGACCTTTGCGCCGCCCACGCGCGACTTGCGGCGCCCTTGCTGCCGGCGCTGCCGGAGAAGTTCCGCAGCTTTGCCCAGGGCATTGAACTGATGCGGCAAGGCTTCCGCAGCGGGCAGTTGAACTACTCCATTGTTGTGGCCGGAAAATAAACCATGCTCACTGTCACGCGTATCATTGCCACTGCCCTGCTTGCAACCGCCGTCGGGTTGTTCCTCGATCTGATTGCAAAGAGCACCACGCCCGCGCCTGCTGCTGCGCGCAAGGCCGTCATCGTGGAACTTTTCACCTCGGAAGGCTGCTCCAGCTGTCCTCCGGCCGATGCTCTGCTGGGAGAACTGCGTCACGGACCAGCCGCTGGCGTGGAGATCATTCCCCTGGGCTTCCACGTTGATTACTGGAACCATCTCGGCTGGCAGGACCGCTTCTCTTCCTCCGCGTACAGCCGCCGCCAGGAAGACTATGCGCGCCGCTTCCGCATCAACGGCCCTTACACTCCTCAGATGGTGGTGGATGGCGCGGAAGAATTCGTGGGCAACGCGGAGCGCCGCGCCTCAGCGGCCATCGCCCACGCCGCTTCCCAGCCTGCCGCGGCGGACGTTCAGCTCTCCTGGGCCGGCCCGGAGAAGCTTGATGTCGGCGTCTCTGCTCCCGGCTTGAACTCGGGCGACGTCCTGCTTGCCGTGACCGAAGACAATCTCAGCACACAAGTGGCTGCCGGAGAAAACAACGGACGCGCTCTTCGTCACTTCGCCGTGGTGCGCGACTTTAAGCGCCTGGGACGTGTGAAGAACGGCGCTTTTGCCGCCGGCGTGCCGCTCAAGATGGAGAAAGATTGGAAGCGCAACGATCTGCGCGTCGTGGTATTTGTGCAGGCGCCGGATGAGGGCCGCATCGCAGGCGCAGCGGCCCTGGCGCTCAGATAGTGAGACGGGCAATCCGCCATCATCAGCGTCGATCTGCGGTGTGGGTTACTGCACCGCCGGCCCCACCGCGTGGTCCAGCTTGGCCAGTTCCTCCACAAACAGCGTGTTGTTGGGGAACTGTTGATGCAGGGCTGCGAGCTTGGATCGCGCGGCGGCCTTGTTCTTGTGGCGCAGGTCGTCAAACGCCAGCAGGATGCGCGCAAACGGGGCCAGGAAGTGCCCGTGCTCCGCGGCCAGCTTCAGTTCTCTAACTCCTTCTTCCTGGTCGCCCTTGATCCCGCCCAGGCGCAGCACCCAGCGCACCGGCGCTGCTTTTCCCCCGATGATGTACTTGCCCATGCCTGTGGCCAGGTATGCGTCATAGTAGTCGGGCGCGCGTGCCAGCAGTCGCTCCGCGTAAGCGTTGGCGGATTTGATAAAGGAAAGCGCGGACATGTTTTTCTTGCCGATCAGGGCCGCGTCGTCCGCGCGCAGGCCGTTGATCAGGGTCAGGGCGAACAGCGCTCTCACGTCGCCCGGATTGTGCGCCAGCCACGCCTGCGCACGCCGCTCTCCTTGGGCCAGCGCGTTTTCAAACTCCTGCCTGGACGGCGGGTCCCAGGCGTGGGCCGCGCGGCCGTCAAACTTATCGTCAGAAGAAAACAATTCGCTGCGCAGGATGTGCAGCCGCTCGAACTCGCGGAAAAGCAAGGCGCAGGCTTGTGCCACCCACGGCATGGGATCTTCTCTGTCCGCGGCCTTGGCTGTATCTGCTTCGCGAAATGCCAGATCGAAATTCAGGTTGTACATCGCCTGATAAGCGTGGTCGAGCGCCAACTCCACGGTGCCCGTCATTACCGCGTCTTGCCCGTTCCCGGCGGCAGAAAGCAACAGCGCACCCAGCAGGCAGGCTACCGCCTTCCATTTTTTCCAGGTGTGCCGGGATGCCTTCAAGATTCGGGCCTCCATTCGAGCTAAGCAGGCTTATGAGGTTCGAGCATCTTAGCAGTTTCTCGAGTGTATTGAATATTCAGACGCATTTCCCGCGAGGAAGTTGTCCCACGTTCCCGCACCGGCATGGGAATTGACCCTTCTTTACCTTGGGAATAAATCGCCCGGGCGGCAGTTCTTTGAGTGATGGAGCAAGAACGGGAGCAGAACGACATCCTGGGGGAATTCACGGGTGAGTTTCCCACGGGAATATTTTTCAAACATTTGAGTTAGGAACAAGAGAAGGCCCGCGACCGCCATCCTGGTAAGGCCGCGGGCCCTCGCAAGGAGGAAAGAGAATGTCCCCCAAACAGAAAGATCAAAATGTAATACTGCACGACCACAACCATGACGGCATCGATCGCCGCGGTTTCCTGAAATGCATGGCCTGGGCAGGCACCGGCGCGTTCTGTGTGCTCCAGGGCGGCGTACTCAAGTCTTACAGCTTGAGCAACCTGGCGGAGATCGGAAAGAAAGAAGCCCAGGGAGAACTCAGCTTTGTCCAGATCAGTGACAGCCACATGGGCTTTGACAAGGCCGCCAATCCCGATGTGGTTGCAACCCTGAAGGCCGCCGTAAACAAGATCAATGGCTTGCCCGCAACTCCGGCCTTCATCCTGCACACCGGCGACATCAGCCACCTCTCCAAGCCTGCGGAATTCGATACCGTGGACCAGGTGCTGAAGGAGTGCAAAGTAAAAGACGTGTTCTTCGTACCCGGTGAGCATGACGTGCTCGGCGACGACGGCAAGCAATACCTGGAGCGCTACGGTCGCAAAAGTCAGGGCGCGGGCTGGTACAGCTTTGACCATGGCGGCGCGCACTTTATCGGCCTGGTCAACGTGCTCAATCTCAAAGCCGGCGGCCTGGGCAGCCTGGGCAACGACCAACTGGAATGGCTGGAAAAGGACGTGAAACATCTCTCCAAGAGCACACCGATCGTTGTCTTTGCCCACATCCCGCTGTGGAGCGTCTATCCCGAATGGGGCTGGGGAACGGACGACAGCGCGCAGGCGCTCTCTTA
>DASVFK010000242.1:0-4477 GCA_036380095.1 Candidatus Angelobacter sp.
CTGGCGGTGGAAGACGATCTGCGCATCGTGGCGCAAGCCGAGAACTCGGAAAAGATGATGATGGCGCTGGAGAAATTCCACGCCACGGTGATGATCTTCGGCGCCGACATGCCGCCGGGCCTGCAGCAGATCGTGGAAGCATCCAGGAAATACAAGACCCGCCTGGTGGCCATCGCGGAAACCGGCCAGGATTCCCGCCACTACCTGGCCAACGGCGTAGGCGCGGTGATCTATCGCAACGTGAGCGGCGAGGCCCTGGTGCAGTGCGTGCGCAAAGTGGCCAAGGGCGATACCTGGGTGCAGGACACGCAGGAAAGCAAAGAGACGCTGGAGAACGATCTGGTTGGCGCCCGCGTGCGTGATCGCCTCACCGCCAAGGAACTCAAGATCGTGGCCCTGATCGTCCAGGGCTATAAGAACAAAGAGATCGCTACACAACTAGGCACGACCGAGCAGGTGATCAAGAACTACCTGCGCAACGTCTACGACAAGATCGGCGTCTCTGACCGTCTGGAGCTCGCGCTGTTCACCATCCATCATCGCATCCTGGCCGAAGCCGCTGCGACGTCAGTGGCAGCGACGGGCAGCGGACAAAGGTAGGGAGATATCGCCGGCATCGCCGGCATCGCGCGTGATCGCCGCAATCGGAAGATCGAACACTTTACCGCGGATCGAATCTGATGAACGCGGATTAATTCAGAATTCTGGAGCGCAGGCACTCTTGCCTGCGCTTTCCTTTTTGTCCCAACAAACCACGAAAGCATATTGCGCGAACGATTCGTCCAGTAGTCCTCGCGACGTCCTCTGAGGCTCGTGAAATTCGCAGTACGTAACGATGGTTTGGCTTTCATCCCCGATTGATCCGCGTTCATCAGATTTGATCCGCGGTAGGGGTTTTCTCTATCGCCCCGCGACCAGCTCTCGCATCGCCGCGATCACCGCCTCCGGCTGCTCCAGCGTGCTTGAATGCCCGGCCGCGGGAATGCGCACCAGGCGCGCATGTGGAATGGCTTCCGCCAGCTTCTTCGCGTTGGCCACGGGCTGCGCCGTATCGTCTTCGCCGGCAATCACCAGCGTAGGACAGCGGATCGCCGCCAGCTCGTCGCGAGAAAATTCCGGACGGTTCATCACCGCCAGAATCGAAGGCGCAATGTTCTTCGGCCGGTTGCGCAGCTTGGTGGTCCAGGCATCGAGCATGGCGTGCAGCGTGGGATCGGTGCTGGCGCGTGTGCTTCGTCCAAAAAGCTCTTTCACGGCGATGCCGGTAAAAGGCGACGTCCCCACAATCTTTACCAGTTGCGCCAGAAAGCCGTAACGCATGCGGTCCATAGGCTGTTCAGCGCCGGCGCCGGTGTTCATCAAGGTGAGCGTGCGCAGCAGATCAGGCCGGCGCGCCCCCAGCCGCATGCCGACAAAGCCTCCCATGGAGAGCCCGGCAAAGTGGCACGGCGCCGCGCCCAGCGCCTGGATCAGCCCGGCCGCGTCCACCGTCAGCGTGTCCATGTCATAGCCATATCCCGGGTCCTCGGACTGGCCTTGCGCCCGCTGGTCGTAGGCGATCACGCGGTACTCGCGCTCAAACGCAGCGCGCTGCGCTTCAAACATCGCATGGTCCATCAGCAGCCCGTGCGAAAACACGATTGTCTCCGCTCCGCTGCCTGATTCCTTGTAGAACAACTCAACTCCGTGGACTTTTACGGTGGACATGCGCGGCTCCTGATGTTCGCGGAAACAAGCCTACCACTGATGAACACAGATGATACAGATTGAGAATAGGAGTCAGACTCTTGACCTTTGAATTTAGGAAATCCGTCTCATCCGTGTTGATCAGTGGTGAGGTTGCGCGAACAATTTAGCACGGCGAAGGGCGCGGAACACCGGAAAGGCCTACCACGGATGAACACAGATGATACAGATCAAAATCCGTCTCATCCGCGCAAATCCGCGGTAAGGTTTTTCTTAGGGTCTTCCCAAAACAACAAGAATTGTAAATATCCGCCTGTTTGCAAGACATTGCGCCTTGACCCGGGATTATCATTACATTGCGAGCCATCTTGCCGTAAGTAGCGGGAAGGCCAGCTCACAAGAGGTAATCGCGCATGGCGGTCCCTGCTCGCAATCTCTGGGTGCGCAGGCTGTTGATGAGTGTTGCTGCCGGCTGCGGCGGCGCGCTCGCGCTTTGGGCCATCGACGCGTCCCTGGTCGCCGGCGGCGTCTCGCCCGGCAAAACGTACCTGGATGAAATCCTGGTGGGAATCCTGGTGGCGCTGCTCGTGCTGGCGCTTGACCTTTATCATGAAGCCAGGCTGCGCCGCATCCGCGAAGCCGCGCAACTCATGGGCCAGCTCAACCATTACATCCGCAACTCCCTCCAGGTGATCCTCTATTCCACTTCCATGCAGCCGGGGCCGGACGCGCAGGAAGCCGTCCGCACTGCGGTGCGCAGAATTGAGTGGGTGCTGGAGAAACTGGTGCATGAGAGCGCGCTGTTCTCCGGCGCCGCGGACTATCTTTCCGGCAAGAACCACGCTGAACTGGACGTAATGGCCATGCTGCAATCGCAGCCGGAACCACCCTCCGCATCCAAGGAGCAAAGCCAGAATAAGCAGGCAGGGTAGGCGGAATTGGGTAATCGTAATTTGCTGAGTGGGTAATTGCTCCTGGTTTATTCCAGCATGGTTCCTGTTGCGGCTTTTCATTCAGAGGCAAGGGCCCCGATCACGCCTGCAGGGGGTTTCGAGCTTGCGTTGCGCAGACGCACCAGCATGTTCTTCCGGCGCAAAGGCCAGCACCAGAACGGCCAGCACCAGGAGCACGATCATGGTTCTCTGAACGATGCGGTCCAATTTCCTGTCATAAACCCACGTTTGACTATAGCGATCTTCCACTTGAGCTCTCCTCATTTGGGTCAGTGAACTTCTCATCTCATCAGTGGCTTTGGATAAGGCCGTGCTGACCTGTGTTCATGGTGACTCCCATACTGCGGCGATTGTTGCAGGAGGATCGAACTCATAAAAGGCATGCGACGGACGTTTATCGGACAAAAAGCGACAACGGTCTTGAAGAAAATGAATTCTGCAATGGCCCTTACAATATCGATGGCTTTTTTTGTCCGAAAAAAATCCGTTGCAGGCCTTTCTCGCATTGCGAGTGATTGCCAGAATGGTTGCAAAAGGGAGGGGCCTCCAATGTCCACATCTGCAACGGCACTTCTTGTGATTGACGTGCAGGAATCATTCCGTCATCGTCCCTACTGGCGTGACTCCGGTGTACCTTCTTTCCTTAAGAGCTTGCAGTCTCTGATTGAGGGGGCCCAGTCCCGCAGGATCCCGGTGGTCCAGATTTTTCACGTCGAGGATTCCGGCCCATTCTCTCCTGGGTCGGGTCACGTTGTGCCGTTGCAGGATCTGTCTTTCACGCCTGACGCTGTCTTCCAAAAGCGCAGCCACAGCGCCCTGGTCGGCAGCGGGCTTACTGTCTGGCTCACGCAAAACCGCATCCACCGTGTCATCGTCTCGGGCATCCGGACCGAGCAGTGCTGCGAGACAACCACACGGCATGCTTCCGACCTTGGTTATCAAGTCGATTACGTGACCGATGCGACCCTGACGTTTCCCATGACCGACCGCTACGGGAAGGAGTGGACGCCGGAGGAAATTAAATCAAGAACCGAACTCGTGTTGGACGGCCGCTTCGCTCGAATCGCCAGCGTCGAAGAAGCTCTTGCCGGCGGCAACGGGAACCTGTAGTCTGATGGCTCATTCACGCCGCCGCCCGCCAGAGGTGGCGGGAAATGTCCGACGGATCGGCCATGAAGCAGTCGCGACAGCCACAGAGAAAGACCGCTGTGTTGGATAGCAACGATGAAGTTCGGCGCATCCCGGTGTTCGTGGTCGTCCCGCCACGCCTTCTGTTGCTCGATATCGCCGGCCCGCTTGAGGTCTTGCGCCAGGCCAACCGCATACAGAGTTCTGTACGTTTCCAGGTTCGTTACATTGGGCCAACCGCTACATTGCTGACTTCGATCGGGATCACCCTGGCGGCAATCGAACCGCTGCCGCAGGAACTGCCACCGCAATCGTGGGTAGTGCTTGCCGGCGACGTGGAGCACGTAATGCTGTGCGGAGGCGCGCCCGGTCCCGGCAAGTCGGCAGCGGACGAGGAGGCGGAAAGAGCCATTGTGACGTGGTTAAAAACAACCGTCCGTCCCGGCCACAAGTTGATCTCGATCTGCACCGGCGCGTTGATCGCTGCCCGCGCCGGTCTTTTTGACGGATACTCCTGCACCACGCACTACCTGAGTTACGATGAGCTTCGCGCGATCGCCCCGCGGGCGCGGATTCTGGAAAACCGTCTCTACGTTGAAGACGGTGAGCGCTACTCAAGCGCCGGGATTACTGCCGGCATCGACCTTATGCTCCACTTGGTTCATCAAACCACGGACCAATCCTGCGCCGTGGCGGTGGCCCAATATCTC
>DASVFK010000243.1:0-18528 GCA_036380095.1 Candidatus Angelobacter sp.
ATGGCGGCCAACTTCGCGCTTTATCCCGCCGCCACAATCTGGAAGCAGAAGCGTCCGGACAAGAACATTGACCATCGCCGCGTGCCCAACCTGATGGTGTTCTTCAGCCGCAAGGGTGAAGTCCTGCCGATTACAGACAACCCCGCCGACTACCAACCGGGCGACCTTGTGACCTGGGACCTGGGCCAGGGACTGACTCACATCGGGATCGTCGTGGACCGCAAAAGCCTGCTCGGAGGGCGTTACCTGGTGGAGCACAACATCGGCGCGGGTCCGAAGATTGAAGACGTGCTGTTCGACTGGAAAATCATCGGGCACTACCGCTACTTCGGCCCGCCGTCTGAAGCTAAGCAGGCCGCCCAGACCGCCCGCTGATCGCGCTCCCTGTCCCTCGCCCCACCTTCTCGGCACTGCCCGGCCCTAGTGCGTGATGCGGCTCACAGACATTTTTTGAGCCTGAAACTTAATCTTGGCGGAGCAGGGACCGCGGGCATTTTGGTCTGCTTTTGCGCCTAAAACGACCCGCACCATCGTAATTGGGGCGATTGGAAAGTCCGCTGAGTTTGGAGTATAAAGAAATGTTGAGCACTGAGACGCTTCCCGCACAAGAAAAGACGGAAAACGGCACAAGGAACAGTATGTCAACGAGCACAATCTCGCCCAAAGGACTGGAAGGAGTGGTCGCGGCCAGCTCCTCCATCTGCTACATCGATGGAGAAGCAGGCGTTCTGGCCTATCGCGGAATCGATATCCACGATCTTGCTGATAACTCGACCTTTGAAGAGACCTGCTATCTGCTGTGGTACGGCAAGCTGCCTACCCGCGCCGAACTCAACCAGCTCAGCGCCCAGCTCGCTGCCGAGCGCAAGATGGACCCTGCCATCTTCGAGCTGATGCGCAGCCTGCCCAAGACGGCCATCCCCATGGAGGTGCTGCGCACAGCCGTCTCCGCGCTTTCGCCCTATGACGCCGACGCGGAGAAGATGGACCATGACGCCAATGTGCGCAAGGCCATCCGGCTGACCTCGCAGATTGCCATGATCGTGGCCGGCTATGACCGCATCCGCAAGGGCAAGCCGGTGGTCCAGCCCGATCCCACACTCTCTCACGCCGCCAACTTCCTGCTGCTGCTCAACGGCGAGAAGCCTACACCCACGGCGGAAAAGGCGCTGGACATGGCGCTGATCCTGCACGCCGACCACGAGCTGAACGCTTCCACGTTTGCGGCGCGCGTGATCGCGGCCACGCTTTCAGACATGCACTCGGCGATCACCGGCGCCATCGGCGCGCTGAAAGGCCCGCTGCACGGCGGCGCCAATGAGGCCGTGATGCGCCTGCTGTTTGAGATCGACAAAAAAGGCGAGGACCCGGTGGAGCACGTGAAAACCATGCTGGCTGCCCACAAGAAGATCTCCGGTTTCGGCCATCGCGTGTACCACACCGAAGATCCGCGGGCCACGCACCTGCGCAAGATGTCGCATGACCTGGGCCAGGACGCGAACCCCAAATGGTATGAGATGTCGGCGGCGATTGAGCGATACATCAAAAACGAAAAGCACCTCAACGCCAACGTGGACTTCTACTCGGCTTCGACCTACACGACGCTGGGACTGGATGTGGACCTGTTCACGCCCGTGTTCGCCGTTTCCCGCATCAGCGGCTGGGCCGCCCACGTGATTGAACAGCTCGACGACAACCGTCTGATCCGCCCGCGCGCCGACTATATCGGGCCGAAGCATCCTGCGCGCTATATCCCGATGGAGCAGCGGTAGCGCTCTCCGCGTTTTTTGCACTTGAAAAAAGGGAGCTGCGATTCACGCAGCTCCTTTTCACATTTGCGGCAATCGCTATTTGTTTTTCCTGAATTCCGTCATGCCTGTGACCGCCGCCTTGGCCAGCGCCTGCAGGCCGAAGAAGCGAGCTTCCGGTTCGTGGGAAAAGCGCATGATGCCGGGCAGGCCCGCCGTCAGTCCGATCAGGCCGGCGTCAATGGCGCCGTGGGTCTCAAAACTGATGGCGCGGCCCAAGCCTCCGGGGTAGTCGGTGAGCAAGGGAGTGAGCGTTTCCGCGGCCCCGCACACCAGGCAGCTCACCGCGGCGCGCGGGTTGCGTTTCCAGAACAGCGCCGCCATGCCGAAGAAGCCCGCAGCCATGGCGTAGTCAATGATCGCGTGCGTCCTGGGCGTGATCGCTTTGGGCATTTTTTCGGCAGCCCATTTTGTCGCTTTCACCATCATCGGCATGGCAGCTTCTCCTTGAATCCTTGGGGTCACATTAAGGGATGGACAAAGCAAGGCATGAGTTGTACTTGAGCCTGCGCGCATTTTCGTTACACTGGACGCCATTGGAGGAAATGACTTTATGCCTGCAGGTCCTGCGCCGGCGGGGTTTTTCTATTTCACCGGAGTGAAATTCCTGGGCTATACGGGATATGCCTATTTGCTGCGCGACAAGCTCTTTGACGACATGGCAAGCGGCGGCATGGGCCGCACTTTCAAGATTGGCGGAACCCGCACCGCGATCGGCGTGGCCGCTGGGCTGGCCTATGGGGCCCTGACGCTCTTCACTCATGTATTCGGTAATGGAGATAAGGCCGTCGTTTTCTATTTCCTGGGGCTCTTGCCGGTGCGCGTGGCGGAGTGGTGGTTGCTGCTCTGGCTTTTTTTTCGTGCCAAGATGCTTGATCGCCCAACCACAGCCCTGGGCATCTCCTTGGGGACCGGAGTTTCATATTTGCTTGACGCCATCGGCATCGCCGCTGCACTCGTCCTTCCTGGCGGAATCTGGGTCTGTTGAAAGCAAGAGAGCTTTTGACCCGCGCGCTCTGATTCTGTCTCGATGCAGTTGAGGGACTGAGTGCTGACTGCTGAGTGCTTCTTGCTATGCCGGAGGCATCTTATCCCATGCCGCCCAGAACTGTTTCATCTGTTCCGGTGTGCCCAGCGAGATCCGCGCGAATGTATCCATCGGCGGAAAAGGACGCCCGATGCGGATATTGTTCTTCGCAAAGTGGTCGATCACGGTGCGCACCGGACGCAGGGTATTGATCATCACAAAATTGGTCCAGGAAGGAATGGTGATCACTTTTCGTTTGGCTGCCTCGCGCATGAAGGTATCGCGATCATTTGCGTTGCGCCGAATGGCGGCTTCAAGCTCATCGGCATCCTCGAGAGAGCGCAGCCCGCAGCGCAGGGCAAAGATGTTGGCGCTGTCTTCCTGCCTGTGCGCGGCAATCAGTTTGGCGGTCTTGGCTGAAGTCACGGCATAGCCCAGCCGCAGACCGGCCATGCCGTAGATCTTGGAGAACGTGCGCGCCACGATCACGCGGTCCGGGTCCACTGGATGGTCGACGAACGAAATGTAGTCGGCCGCGACGCTCACAAAGTCGTGGTAAGCCTCGTCCATGAGCACGTAAACGTCCTTGGGAAGCTCGCGCAGAAAGTTTTCCAGCGTGCGCCGGGGCGTGATGCTGCCGGTGGGATTGTTGGGATTGCAGATGTAGACCAGGCCTGTGTCTTTTTCCGCGGCGGCCAGCATCGCGGGCAGGTTGTGCGCGTAACTCATGGAGGCCAGCGGGACCTTCACTACTTCAGCCTTGGTCGCCTTGGCGTAGTAGTCCACCGCTTCAAACGTGGGCGAGGCCATGATGAGCTTGCGCCCCGGACCCGTGAAGGCGCTGGTGGCGATCTTGAGGATCTCCGTGGAGCCGCAGCCGAGCACGATCTGCTCCGGCGCGACCTTATGCAGCTTAGCCAAGCGCGCAACCAGCGCTTCGGCGCTGCTATCAGGATAGCGATTCGCGTCCTGAAATGGATTGGGCAGCGCCAGCACGCCCGGAAAAGGCCCGTAGGCATTCTCGTTGGCGTTGAGCAGCACCGGCCCGCCAGGACGCGACTCGCGAAGCGGTTCGGCCCAGGCCAATAGTTCAGAAGGAAATGAAGCGGTAGCAGCGGCGACAGCGGAAACGCCCGCCGCCTTGAAGAAGTTTCGGCGCGAAAGCATGGCGGGATTGTACTGAAAGCGCGCTGTGTTTTCCATCGGCAGAGACAACCGGGCAACCACGCGTTTGTAACCGGGCAAGAAATTGGTAATCGGGTAGTTTGGTAATTGAGTAATTTTGCGAGTCGGGTAGATGGCGTGATCAACAACCAGTTTAGATGATCCAGTGTCGGCGACGCCCTTACGGCGGTGCTCGTCCGCCTTGTCTCAGAACCGCAGCACAACTCCGCCGCCCACCAGGACATTGTGATGGTGGAAGCCGCTGCTGTTGGTAGCGATCACGCTGCCAATGGATCCGTTGAGAAAATCTTCAGTTACAAAATCGCGCACTTCAGCGCGAAAGCCCAGTAGTGGAAGGCCCGTTTTAAAGTCCAGCCCGCCGCCGTATGCGATCGCGGCATGATTCGTCGCGAATCCGTTTTCCGTGTAACGCGCCCAGCCGCCCCCAAACACCACCCAGGGCGAAACGGAAGAGCCGGGCAGTAGTTTGAGCCGCAATCCCGGCGTGATGAACAACGATGAAAGACCTGGCGTACCCGGAAGCCCCACAAACGAGGTCGTCTGCGAAGGAATGCTGGCTATCGGTACATCCAGGCTCAGGGAAGCTGCGTGGGCGTTCACGAATCGCCATCCGAACGCGCCTTCCAGAAAGAAGTGGTTGCCGGTCTGAATGGTGTCGAAAGGCGTGGGAGAAACACCAAAGGTCTCTTTTGTGTCAGAAACAAATGACCATCCCACGACGAATGCGGCATCCACCTTCTGTGCCACCGCCGTGTTCGAGATGCTCGCAATCGCAAACAACAGCACCAGGTACTTCATGGACTCTCCTCGCAAAAACCTGCTACGACGAGGCCATTAAAGCGCAAAAGCGGGCCGATGTCTCTGTTCGGGAACCTGAAGCGACAACAGAAACCAGCCCCCTTTGAAAACAGTGGGGTGACGAAGACCCGCCGATACTCGGATAGCCAGCGAGTTCTGCAATTTAACAAATTACAAACTTACCCAAACCAAATCCCTATGCCTGTCGATCCAATAAGCCCACGCCACAATCAACCACACGCCGAAGCCGGTGGCTTTGATCGCGGTGAGGCTTGGCGGCGGTGGTCCGAAGACAGCTCCCGACCAGATGACCAGCATCACGACCACAAAGCTCCACAGCGCGAACCTCCCTGTGCGGTCCTTGGCCTTCGTGCACCCCACATAGATCGCCAACCCGGCAAAGAACAGCAGCAACTCCACGGCGACTGTCCCGGTCACGGAGTTCCACAGACCCAAACCGTATTTCTGCGTTGACCATGGACTGAGCGGCATGTCCGGACGATGCGACCACCAATCGAGCGCCCAGTGGCTCAGCACACCCGCAGCCACCACCCAGGCGCCAGAGCGGTAACGACGAACCGCGTAGTAGACCGCCGCAAAACCAATCGCCCAGATCAAGTCCATGACCAAGCTGTGCGACCAGGGATAAGACACAAAATCGAGCGGCGTCATCTTTGTATTCCCCGGCGCAATCCGCACCTGCTCCAGCCCCAAAGCCAGGAACAGGGGCCAGAGACAGTCCGCGAACTCGGTAGCCAGGAGCGCCGTGCCACAAGAAGTCTTGGGAGCGACCTGCTTGGCGGCCAGGGCAAGACCAAAATGTCCAAGAAACATGCCGGGTAGATTAGGCGTTTGCCTGATTCCTTTCAAGTGAGAAGGAAGGCTGTCATCAATTTTCCAGAATAAGACCCTAGGCTTCTCGAAATGTGCGATCCGCATCTAGGCAACAATGGCTAACGGTGCAGAGGAGGAGTTATGGCAACGTTGAGAGTCACAGTCCCACAAATGAAAACGGCGCAGGTTCCCAAACCGGGAGCAGATTTCCAGATCGTCGAGCGCGCGGTGCCTCAGCCGGGAGCTGGACAAGTGCGCATCAAGGTACAGGCCTGTGGCGTTTGCCATAGTGACGTGTTCACCAAAGAGGGTTCTTGGCCGGGTATTCAATATCCCCGCGTTCCAGGACATGAAGTGGCGGGCATCATTGATGAATTGGGCGCCGGCGTTTCCGCGTGGAAGAAGGGGCAGCGTGTGGGTGTCGGCTGGCACGGCGGCCAGGACAACACGTGTCTTTCGTGCCGGCGCGGAGATTTTCGCAACTGCCAGAACCTGCAAATTCCGGGCATCAGTTATGACGGCGGATACCAGCAATACATGGTGGCCCCCGTGGAGGCCCTGGTCGCGATACCTGACAGTCTCAATGACGCCGAAGCGGCGCCGCTGCTTTGTGCGGGAATAACCACTTACAACGCGCTGCGGCACAGTGGCGCGTTTCCCGACGACCTGGTTGCGGTAGAGGGCATCGGTGGGCTGGGCCACCTGGGAATTCAGTTCGGGAACAAGTTTGGTTACAAGGTGGCGGCCATCGGACGCGGGCCAGAAACCGCAGCGCTGGCAAAGAAACTCGGAGCGAGCGTGTACATCGACAGCGCAGCGACGAACGCGGCAGAGGCATTGCAAAAGCTGGGCGGCGCGAAAGTAATTCTGGCGACGGCCCCGAGTTCGAAAGCGATGTCCGAGTTGATCGACGGTCTGGGGCCCAACGGCAAGCTCATGGTGGTCGGCGCGGCGTTTGATCCCATTGAGGTCACGCCGGTGCAGCTGATTCGAGGGAGCCGCTCAATTCAAGGCTGGGCCGCGGGAACGCCAACCGATTCCGAGGACACATTGCGCTTCGCCGAGCTGACCGGAGTTCGTCCCATGATTGAAAAATATCCGCTGGAAAAAGCGGCCGAGGCTTACGCGCGCATGATGAGCGGAAAAGCCCAGTTCCGAGCTGTTCTCACGATGTGAAGGCGGCCAACC
The DNA here is from genome assembly GCA_036380095.1 of Candidatus Angelobacter sp. Taxonomy (GTDB): domain Bacteria; phylum Acidobacteriota; class Terriglobia; order Terriglobales; family Acidobacteriaceae; genus Angelobacter. Next base: position 6,841 of record DASVFK010000243.1, read on the forward strand.
CTAAATGCAAGATTTGTCCGCGAGAGCACGGCCATTCACGACGCTGGAGAAATCGCAAAGACCAGTGCACTTGAAATCCGAGCTGCTCTCCACGGCCGCTGAACCGCGTTTCAAGGCCCGGCCGAGCTGTGCCAGCACAATCCTCGGTTAAAATCAGCGGGATGCCATCGCCAAGCCCCAATTCCACACTCTGGGCACACTATCAGACCGAGCAGCTGGAGGTGTTTGCCGGTTCCAGGGCTCGGCTACGTTTCCTGATCCAGCGGGCTGAAAGGCTCACGCACAGCCGCTCTTTGCTGAATATCGGGTGCGGAGACGGTTATCTGGAGCAAACCGCACAGAAACGAAACTGGAAAGTCGTCTCCGTCGATCCTGATGCAAAGTCCGCGGAGCGCTTGCGCGCCTTGGGGCTGGACGCCCGCTGCGGGACCATCCAGGCCCTGCCCCTGCAAGAACAATCCGTTGATGTGGTGATATGCACCGAGGTTTTTGAGCATCTTACGCCGCAGGTTCTCGAGGCCGGTCTCAACGAGATCCGCCGTGTCTTGAAACCGGACGGCTTGTTGATTGGGACGGTGCCTTACCGGGAAAACCTCGCCGAAAATGAGGTGTTCTGCCCTGAATGCAAGAAGCGATTTCACCGCTGGGGACACGAGCAATCGTTCGACGAGGCCGGGATCACATCCGTGATCGGCAGGCACTTACAGGTCCATGAAGCCAGGCCTGTCTACCTCCCTGCATGGCAGGCCGCCGATTGGAAAGGAAAGCTGAGCCTGTTCGCGCGACGGGCATTTTCCTGGATTGGAGTGCACAGCTCGGAGTCGAATCTGCTTTTCGTTGCCGCGCGCACTTCCTGACGCCGAACCGCGCGCGTGCAAAGTTCATGGAGTGGCGCGGCGTGCGGCGACCGGGGTCGCGGGGGAAAAGCGCTCCTGAGCCAGGATCTTCAACGTGCAGGCGCCAACGAACATCCATGAAACCACATACACCAGCGACGTGGAGAGCGCAATGCCGGCAATGCCCCAGTACCTCATCAAGATAAGGTTGAGCACAACGTCAACCGCCAGGTTGATGCCTGAGGCGTACATCAGCAGATCGTTGCGGCGGATGGAAGACAGGAAGCGCACGAAGAGCATGCCCCAGATGAAAAACGGGATCTGGATCGAATAACAGATCTGCACTGTGCTCACGAGCGCCGTGTCCGCCGGGGTGAAGGCGCCGCGCTGAAAGATCAGGCGTACGATCGGCTTGGAGAACGCCATCAACAGCAGGGTGAAAGGCACGGCGGCGCTGATCACCACCAGCGAATAGCGCTTCAGCGTATGCCGGCAGCCCTGCCAGTCAGCCGCCGCCACCATTTTGGAGAAGTATGGCAGCACCGCGGTGCTCAAAGCGGGGGCCGCCGTGGTCAGGGCCATGTTGACAATCTTGTTGGCGTAATTCAGCGCCGCCACGCTTCCGCCCGGGAGCATGGCCGCCATCGCCTGGTCCACTACCGTGGCGCTGCCCATCAGGAACGCGCCCGCCAGCATCGGCGCAAACTGGGCCAGAACGCTGCGCAGGTTCTCATCCATTCCTCTCCACCGGAAAGAGAAGCGCGTTCCGTGCGCGCGGAGGAAATAAACCAGCAACGCGGCCTCCAGCAGGCTGCCGGCCGCCGCGCCTGCTGCGAGTGAAAACGGGCCCGCACGGCGCGCCACGAGGAGAATGAACAGGATTGTCACCAGCGGCGTCACCACCGGAACCAGCGCCGGAAGGGCAAACTTCTCGCCCGAGTTGAGCACGCAGGAAGCCATGGCCGCCATACCGCTGAGCACGATCCAGGGCAATAGCACATACAGCAATTTGCGCGTCAGAAGCAGCTTTTCCGGCGAAAAACTCGAACCCAGCCAGGGCAGGTAAAGCGGAGCCAGCAGCGCCAGCAGTAGGGCGACCGCGCTCAACACAATGAGGCTGATGAACGCCACATTCGAAACCAGTGTTTCACTGGCCTCGCGGCCCTGCCGATGCCGCGTTTCCACCAGCACCGGAACCAACGCCGAGGCGAGCGCCCCGGTAAGCAGATTCATCACGAAGGAGGGCAGAAGGTAAGCGATCAGGAATGCGTCCAGCGCATCACTTCGGCCAAACCACTGCGCTATGACCAGTTCCTTCCCGCCCAGAGCGGCTTTCGCCAGCAACCCGATGAGCCCCACAGTCAGGGCCGCGCGGAAGATTTTTCTGTTGGTGGAATCGGCTCCACCTTTGCTCAGGAACTGGAATGGCATCCAATACACACTCTGCTGGCCGAAGAGAAGTTGACGGGTTCGAAATCGTCAGCGCGCGCACGTTCTGGGGCGCTATTATATCTGACGCAGGTCCGCCGCCGCGGGCGCTCTTGCCAGTCGCGCGCGCGGATGAAAGTATCATTGTTGCTTGGCCCTTCCAACCCAACACGCCACGCCCGTGCCCGGAGCCACCAGCGTTTCCGGCGTGCCTGCCGGTGGCCAGGAGAGATTTGCTTTTGGCCGGAATTGGCAAAAGTTTCTGTCCTCTGTGAGTGAGGAAAGGATTGCCGTGGCCCAGGAGTCGTTGTCCTCCATGCTTCAGGTCACCAGCCTCGCCGGCAAGTCGTTTCTGGATATAGGGACCGGCAGCGGACTGTTCTCGCTGGCCGCCATCCGGCTCGGCGCCACACGCGTCCACTCCTTTGACTTCGATCATGAAAGCGTGGCCTGCGCCCGCCAACTCAAGGCCCGCTATTTTGCCCAGGCCCCCAACTGGGTCATCGAGCAAGGCAGCGCGCTTGATGAAGCCTATCTCTCCGCGCTCGGGACCTTTGATGTTGTGTACGCCTGGGGAGTTCTGCATCACACCGGCAGCCTGTTCCAGGCGCTGGAGAATACCTGCCGGCGCGTGGCCCCTGGCGGCAAACTCTTCGTCGCCGTCTACAATGATGAAGGTCTTCGCTCCCGCCTTTGGCGCGCCGTGAAAGTACGCTACTGCCGCAGCCTCGCCTGGAGACTGCCCATCGTACTCGGTTTCGGCAGCTACTTTTCTGCCAAGGGCCTGGTGAAGGACCTGGCTCTCCTCCGAAACCCTTTCTCGCGCTACCGCTCTTACAAAACGCAGCGTGGCATGTCATATTTCACTGACCTGCTGGACTGGCTGGGTGGATTTCCCTTCGAAGTGGCGAAACCCGGCGATGTGATCGACGCCTGTTGCGCCCGCGGATTCGTGCTGACCAAGCTCAAGACTCCCTTGCAGCCCAAGGGCAACAACGAGTACGTGTTTGCCCGGATTGAGCCGCGGTGATCAGAAAGCGCGTTCTCTTCATCGTGCCGGCATTTACCGGAGGGGCCGGCGGGGCCGAGCGCGTTATCTCCACCATTCTTCGGCATCTCGACCGCAACGGTCTTGAATGCCACCTGGCCAACATGCAATGGGGAACGGAATTCCTCCAAGACGTTCCTAAGGACGTCGTGATCCACGCTCTGGGCGTCTCGCGCATGCGCTATGCGATTCCCCCGCTGGTTCGCCTCGTGCGCCGTCTCAAGCCACACACCATCGTCTCCACCGTAGCCTATGTCAACGTGCTGCTTATCCTGGCGAGGCCTTTTCTCCCCCGCGGCACGCGACTGGTGATTCGCGAGGCCACTTCTCCGGGGGCGTTTCTCAAGCACGAAGCCGGCAATCCGGCTCTGTGGAAGTTCTTTTACCGTCGCGTTTACCGGCACGCCGACCGCATCGTCTGCCTTTCCGATGCCATGCTGCGGGAATTCCGTCATCGCTTTCGCATTCCCGGAGAAAAACTCGTGCGGATTTACAACCCTGTGGATGAAGCAAGCCTCCGCGATTATGCCGCCGCGGCAGCAAACCCTTATGCCGGCGAAGGACCCCATATTGTGGCCGCCGGCAGGCTGCGCCGGGAAAAGGGCTTTGACGTCCTGATCGATGCGTTTGCCCTGTTGCGCCGCGAGATGCCCGGCGCTCAAGTTACCATCCTTGGTGAAGGCCCAGAAGAACCTGCGCTGCGGAAACAGGTGGCCACGCTGGGCCTGGATTCCGCGGTCCACCTCGCTGGATTTCAGCAGAATCCATTTTCCTATTTCGCCCATGCTGATCTCTTTGTGTTGCCCTCACGCCTTGAGGGCATGCCCAATGCACTTCTGGAAGCGCTGGCGCTGGGGACTCCGGTTGTGGCGGCCGAGTGCGTTGAAGCCATACGTGAACTCCAGGCGCTCGACGAGCGCATCGTGACTGCTCCGCCTGAGGATCCCAAGGCTTTGGCGGACGCCATGGTTTCTGTACTTCAGCAAACCAAGGCTCCACGTGCCGCCTACAGACCAGGCCAGGGCACTTTGCGCGTTTTCGATCCGGCAGAAATTGCCTCACGCTACAAAATGCTTTTCTGATGCTTTCGCACACGCCTTGGGCCCCAACCCGATGCTTGACCTCTGAAATTCCGGAAACTACCATGATCTGGCCTCGCCCCCATCTCGAACTGATAACCAATCACCAATTACCTTGGATAAGGCCCCCAGGGAGACAGAGAGATCGGTCATGAGAAAGAAGTTGCTATGGACCGTGACGGTCGTAATGGCGATCCTGGCGCAAAGCAATCTCCATGCACAAAACATTGCCGGCGATTGGCAAGGCACCCTGAAGGCGGCGGGTGAGGAAACGCGGCTCCTTCTGCATATCGACAAGAGCGACGCTGGCTGGAGCGCAGTCCTGTACGATCTCGGGGACTCCTCCAGCGTGCCGGTCACTTCGATTTTTATTCAAGGAACTGCCTTCAAGTTTGCCATTGATGCGTTCCACGCCAGCTACCAGGGGAAGCTCAGCGCCAACGGAGCGACCATCACGGGATCCTGGACTGAAGGCAATGACTCTCCCAAGCCGCTCGACTTCCAGCGTGCGACGAAAGAGACCGCATGGCCCCTTCCGGACCCAAACTGGGGACACAAGCAAGTCAAGGTGGACGCAAAGATCTTTGATGAGTACGCCGGGCGATACAGGTTTGGCCCGTCACTGATACTGAGCATCGTGCGTGAGGGCGATCACCTGTACACGCAGGCGCCGGGCCAGCCGCGTTTTGAACTTTTTCCTGTGAGCGAAAAAGAGTACTTCGCCAGGATCGCGCATCTCGAAGTCAAGTTTGTGAGCGATGCGTCCGGGACAGTTACCGGGATGATGGTGCACCAGGGCAGCCGGGACACCCTGGCCAAGCGAATCATAGCTCCAACTTTGGCTGCGGTGAATGCCAAGTCCGCGGCCATTGATTCGATGATTGCCGCCGATTTCGCCAAGCATCCTAACGGCAGCGTTACCGCCGGCGTGGTCTATGGCAACCAGCTCGTGTGGACCAAGAGCTATGGCAATGCCGACGTGGAAAAAAAGCTGCCGGCCGATAAGGATACGGTTTACCGCATCGGCTCAATCACAAAGATGTTCACCGCAGTGATGTTGGAACAGCTTGTAGATACAGGCAAGGTCCACCTGTCCGATCCGGTGGAAAAGTATTTTCCGGAAATAAACACAGTACAGGGACGGTTTCCAAACGCACCGCCCATTACGTTGATCCAGCTCGCCAATCACACGTCTGGCCTGGGCCGCGAGCCCGCCGATATAGAAAAGTTCGTGCACGGCGCCGTGGCGGAATGGGACAAGACGCTGATAGCGGCGCTCCCGCACACACGCTATGCATTGGAGCCAGGCACGCGCTTTTCGTACTCCAACATTGGTTTTGCGGTTTTGGGCGCGGCCCTCGCGCGCGCGTCGGGGCAACCCTACCTTGACTATGTTCCAAAACAGATATTCGAGCCCCTGGGAATGGCCCACACCAGCCTGATCCAGACACCCGCGCTGCTGCAGCACTTGGCAAAGGGATATGAAGTTTCGTCCGCGGGCAAGCTGGATGCAGAAACCGCTCAGCGGGAGAGCGAAAACGGCCGGGGATACAAGGTCCCGAACGGCGCTATCTATACAACCGTGGGCGATCTTGCCCGCTTTTGCTCGTTCTTGTTGGGGCAAGGCCCGGAAAGCGCGCTGAAGGCCGCGATCCTGGAGCGGAACCTTACGCAATCGGCGGTGCAGGCGGATTTTCAGCTCTCCGATGGTTACACGCTTGGAGGCCAGGTCATGCGTCGCGATAACTACATTGCTTTCGGCCATAGCGGCGGAGTTGCCGGCTATCAGGCCGGCCTCTACCTGAATCGCGATGCCAATGTTGCGGTGATCGTGCTCGCCAATGAGATCGGGGCTGATACGGTCGATACGAGCGACCTGGCGCTCAAGGCTCTGGATTTGCTATCTAAGTAAACCGCCCTTTCATTGACGAAGCAGCAAACGCTCGCCGCGTTATACTGGACATGGTGTATCGGACGCCGCCGTGTCCGCGGAGAAGGCAGAGCCTACCGATGAGAATGCTGCTGACAATCTGAAGACGAATCTTCTTTTTCGCCTGTTACGCGGACGCCAGGCCAGCTCGAAAAGGAGATCGTCATGTCCAAAAACGTCCGCAATCCTGCGCCGACGCGCCGCCTGCCCCCTCACCCGAACCTGGAGCAACTGCGTAAACAAGCCAAAGACCTGCTGGAACACTATCGGTCGGAAGATCCCGCAGCCGTTTCGGAGATAGCGAAATTCGAACGCAACCCTGATCGCACCACTTTTGCGCTCCACGACGCGCAGCGCATATTGGCCCGGGCTTATGGCTATGAAAGCTGGCCCAAACTGAAAGCGTTCGTCGATGGAGCCACAGTAGCGAGATTCGCTGAAGCAGTGAAGACCGGCAACATGCCGCAAGTTCAGTCCATGCTTGCGGCCCGTCCTGAACTTGTCGGGATGGACAGGGCCGCCAGCGACGAGCATCGCGCGCTGCATTACGCGGTGTTGCGTCGCGATGTCCCGATGGTGCGCCTGCTGATGAAGGCCGGGGCCGATGCCCGCAAGGGCATCTGGCCGCATCGCGATGCGACTTCGGCCCTGGTGCTCGCCCAGGACCGCGATTATCGCGACGTCGTCGCCGCCATCGAAGAAGAGGAGCGCCGGCGCCGCGAAGAGATGAGCGGGCCTAACGCGACCATTTCTCCACTGCAGGAGCAGGTCAACAGCGCGATCGCGCAGGGTGCCGATGCTGCAGCCATGCGCCTGCTGGATGCAGACCCTTCGCTGATTCACGCTTGCGATCGCCACGGCGCCACGCCGCTGCATATCGCAGCGGGAGAAAACAATTTGAAACTTGTTTCGTGGTTGCTGGACAGAGGAGCCAAGGCGAGCAAGCCCGACCTGAATGGTTTGACTGCGCTCGACCGCGCCGCGCTGGCCTCCGATCCTCGCAACCAGAGTGGGCAACGTTTTCCGGAAATCGCTGCGTTGCTGCTGAATCGGGGCGCGGATCTTACCGTCCGCGCCGCAGTAGCGTTAGGTGATGCGCCGCGTATCCAGGAATTCATCCACGCAGCGCCAGAGCTGTTGCAGCAGATTGGTCCCGATGGCGGATTGCTGAGCCTTGCGGTAAAGCACAGGCAGGTTGAGGCTGTCCGGCTGTTGCTGGATCTGGGCGCCGATGTGGATGAGCGCCTGATCTTGAAAGAACTGGAAGAACCCACTGTAAGCTGGGGCATGCCGCTCTGGTACGCCGCCTTGGCCGGGCATCTGGAGATCACCCGGCTGCTGCTGGACCGCGGGGCCGATCCCAACGCCAACGTGTATGCCTCAGGCTGGCCGCTGCGCAACGCCTGGGTGAATCAGCACGAACCAGTCAAGCAGTTACTGTTGCAGCACGGCGCGAAAGTCCATCCGTATATGCTCGCCGAATTACATGACGTGGACGCAGCCGCGAAGTTGCTGGCCGCGCAGCCGGCAGAAGAGTTGGCGCATGAGCTGGCATGGTCAGCAGCGGATCACGGCTGCCCGGAGATTGTTGAATTGGCACTTCCGCACCTGGACTGGCCCGCGGACGATCCCAGATGGCATTGGATTCTCATTCAGCCAATCCGCGGCGCAAGCGCCAATTCCAGGGAGAACGAAGGTCACTTCAAGAGCATGGCCGCGCTCTTGCAACATGGGGTCGATCCCAATGTTCAACGCTTCGGTCAAACGGCCCTGCACTTTGCGGCTGCGCATCACAGCCGGCTGGGAGATGAAGATCGTGCGCGGTTTGCTTCGATGCTGCTCGACCACGACGCCTGGTTGGACTTGCGCGACGACCTGCTCAAATCCACGCCTCTGGGATGGGCATGCCGTTGGGGACGGCGAAAGCTGGCGGAGCTGCTTGTCCAGCGCGGCGCAAACGTCCACGAGCCCGACGCCGAACCCTGGGCGACACCTACAGCGTGGGCAACGAAGATGAAACATGAAGCGATTCTCGCCATCCTGCGCGAGCATGCGTGACATCATGCAGACACCGGATTCCCCCTTGAGATAGGCTTGCATGTGGAGAACCTCAGGGGTCAGTGGAGCCCGGCCAAAATGTTGGTGGCCTGTTGGTTGCTTACTCTCCCAGAGTTTTCAGATCAGCGAGGAAAGCAATGGACATTGTCACGCGGCTGGAAGCGACGCGGAGCCAAACGCTCAGGTACTTTGATTTGAGCACTGACCAACTCGACCGAACGTACGCTCCCGGCAAGTGGCCGGTCAGGTTTATCCTGCATCATCTGGCCGATGCTGAGACAGTCATGTTCGACCGGATTCGCCGCGTCCTCAGCGAACCGCGGCAAGTGCTCTGGGCGTTTGATCAGGCTGCGTGGGCAGTTGGACTGGACTACGCACACCTGCCTCTCGATCTGTCACGGCAAATCTACGACGCAGCCCGCGCTGGGATCATCCATCAGGCTCGTCTGCGCTATGAGATCGATGGCCAACGCGAGTTCGTCCACAGCGAAAGCGGCGTGCGAACGCTGCAAGACGAATTCGACAAGGTGGCTTCCCATAACGAACACCATCTTCAACAGATCGAATTGGCCTTAAAGCCGGTAAGACCATGACAGTCCATACTGGCTTGATCACCAAGCGATGTTGGTTTCTAGCTTTCAAGGCTCATGCCGGCGCCGGATTCGCCTTGAGATACGCCTCGATCTCCAGAATCTCATCGGGACTCAGGCGAAATTCCGCCGCGCGCACCACCTGCTCGGCCTGCTCGGCGGAACGCATGCCGACAATCGCTCCCGTGACCACAGGATCGCGCAGGGCCCAGGCAATCGCCACTTCGCCGGGCGTGTGATCGTGGCGGTTGCCGATGCTGCGCAGCACCTCCACCAGCCCAAGATTACGAGTCAGCAGAGGTTCCTTGAAGCTGACCGTTCGCGGGCGAAAGTCGTCCGGCGGGAGCTGGGCGATGCGCTCGCGCGTCATCTTGCCGCTCAGCAGTCCTGACTTCATGGGCGAGTACACGATCACGCCGATGCCCCGCTCGCGGCAAAAAGGCAGGACTTCCCTTTCGATCTCGGCGGTCACTATGTTGTAGGGCGGCTGGAGTGAGGTGATCGGAGCGATCGTTTCCGCGCGCTTCATCTGCGCCACGTTGAAGTTCGATACGCCGATGTGCCGGACCTTGCCTTCCTTCTGGAGCGCGGACAGCGTCTGCCAGCCTTCTTCAATCTCCGGATCAGGATCGGGCCAATGGATCTGGTAGAGATCAATCGTCTCCAGCCGCAGCCGCCGCAAGCTGGCCTCCAGTTCACGGCGCACGGAGTCCGCTTTCAGGCTGCGACTGATCTGGCGCTGCTCGTTCCACACCAGGCTGCACTTGGTGAAAACGTAAGGACGATTTGCGCGCCCGGCGAGCGCCTTGCCCACCACTTCTTCCGAATGTCCAAGGCCGTAAATTGCCGCGGTATCGATCCAGTTGACGCCCGCATCGAGCGCCGCGTGAATCGCCGCGATCGATTGCTCGTCTTCCTGACGGCCCCAGGACATGGCCCAGTCGCCGCCGCCCATGGCCCATGCGCCAACGCCAATGGGAGTAATCTGCAGGTCGGAGTTGCCCAGAGTTCTGGTTTGCATATGCGGAGCACTCAATCCTTATTTGAATTCTTCCCGTAGAATCGCCCACACCAACAGGTCTTCAAACTTGCCCCATTTCTTTGCCGCCTGGCGGAAGTGGCCTTCCTGCTGCATGCCCAGCCGGGCGAGCACTCTTCCCGAGGCGGGGTTGCGGGTCATATGGCAGGCGCTGATGCGGTTCAAGTGCAACTCGTTGAATCCGTAATGGAGGAGAACACGGCATGCTTCCGTGACGTATCCCTTCCCGCTCGCAGCTTCATCAATCCAGTAGCCCAGTTCTGCTTGCTCGTCCCTGCGATCGATGAGCTTGAGAAGTACGCAGCCGATCAGCTCGTGCGGCGCTTCGCGCAAGACAATCGCAAAATACGCTCCCACGCCGCGACCGAACTCGTCATTGAATTTGTGAACGTCCTGGAGCGCTTGGTCAGCGCTATAAGGATGGGGAATGGAAGCGGTGGTATCGGCCACGCGAAATTTGCCCGCGAGCTGGGCGAGCAAAAGAGCATCCTCCGGGGTGAACGGACGAAGCACAAGCCGGGCCGTGGTCAAGACCGGCTGGTTGCTCGAATTTTGTGCGGCGGCATTCATAGAAGGAACAAGAGCCATCCTTCGTTAGCTGCGCAGGCTTCCGCCAATCGTCGCCAGCGCTTTGATGATCTGCGCTTGCCACTGCGCCACTTCGTCATCGCGCAGCGTGCGCTCCACGGACTGGAACTGCGCTCGCAGCAGCACGGAGTACTTGCCTTGGGGCACCACGCCGCCGCGGAAGGTTTCTACCGGCTTGAAGTCGCGCATTTCAGCGATGTTCAATCCGCGCACTGCGGCTTGTATGTCTGCAAACGTCACCGAATCGGCGAAGACGAAAGAAAAGTCGCGATCGATGGCCGGGAAACGGGAGAGCGGCTCATAACGCGGCGTGCGCTGCGGCAGCGCGAACAGGCGGTCGAGATAAACCTCTGCGACGTAGATTTCCTGCTTCAGCTTACGGGCGGCGGCAACGTCGGGATGAATCTGCCCGAACTGGGCCACGGTCTGGCCGTTGACCACGGCGCGGGCCGAGCGCCCGGGATGGAAATACTCGGAGGCCAGCGCATCAAAGTACAAATTGCCGGTTTCAAAGGCAGCAAGAAGAGATTCCAGATCGCCTTTAAGGTCGAAGAACGAATAGGCGCGGGCCGCCGTATGCACGCTGGGATCCAGGGCGTTGCCGGTGGCGCCCAGGCACAACATCCTTCGTTCTTCAGATTTCTCGCCCTTGAGTTCGAAAACGTGTCCGGCTTCAAACAAGCGAACGTCACCGGTCCCACGGTTCAGGTTCCAGGCCAGCATGCCCAGCATTCCCGGCAGCAGCGAGGTGCGCATGGCCGATTGTTCGTCGCTCAGCGGGTTGGCCAGCATGACCGGCGTTGCTGTGGAGAAGGCCTGCGCATCGGCCGGAGAAATGAAAGTAGGGGAGACGCTCTCGTTAAAACTCAGCGCCAGCAGCTCCGAGCGAGCGCGCGTTTCTTTGCCCGCATGCGGCAACTCCACCACGCCGCCGGAGAACGATGGCAGCGTATTGGGAAACTTGTTGTAGCCGTGAATGCGTGCGATCTCTTCGATCAGATCAATCTCGCGCTCAATATCCAGCCGCCAGGTCGGCAGTTCCACGCCCAGGTCTTTTTCAAAGTTCAAATTCCATTCCGGCAGCTTCACGCC
>DASVFK010000244.1:0-35909 GCA_036380095.1 Candidatus Angelobacter sp.
CTCATCGCGGGCGGCAACCTGCTTGCACATCTTGATGCTCACTTCCGATTTGTCCCAGGTGCTCACCTGGATGCCGCCGTTGTGGCCTGCGATCATGCTCAGGGGCTGGTTGGGAAGCGTGCGCGTCTCTTCATCGCGAACGCTGGCCTGAAAATCATCATGGCCCACCCGAAGATGGCGGCTGCAATCATCGGAAAAAGAATCGTCATTCATAGTGACGGTTGAGTTCTGCCAGGCATGTGCGCCGTCCTTGGGATCGGCCAGCCATATACAAACACAAAGGGCCAGGAAGACTGATGCAAACTTCGTCATCGAGCACCTCTCAGGCTCTTTAGACTGGCACGGTAGCAACAGGTTAGTTAAAAGATTTCTTGCAATCGTGGCGCTGCCCTGTACTGAGTCAGCACCCAGCCCCTACCTGGCTGAAACGATAGCCATGGAAAGTGCGGCAGGACCTGTTTTGCCTGCGCTGGCAAGGGTTCCATCGGTCTTGATGGTGAATACAGAAGCCGCACTTTCCTCATTCACCACGTAGAGGAATCTCTTGCCAGGGTCGAAAAGAATACGGAACGGCTGGGTTCCTGTTGCGATGGTTGTGGCCGCGCCATTTGGGTTCAGGGTTCCGTTCGCGGGATTGATGGTAAACATTGAAACCGTATTGTCGAGCCGATTCACCACATACGCAAACTTGCCCGAAGGATCTACGGCGACGGCTGTCGGGCCCTGGCCGGTTGCGACCGCGCCTGGGGTACTCTGCACCAACACTCCTGTGTTCTGATCAACGGCGTATTGGATCACATGACTGAAGTTGTCCGGCACATAAGCGAACTTACCGGAAGCATCGAAAGTAATTCCAAATGGATCGGCCCCACCCGATACCGCCGCCGGCGTTACCGGCGATAGGACGCCCGTGCTGCTGTCAATCGTGTACATGGAAATCGTCCCGTCTACTCGATTGGCCGCGTACGCGAATTTGCCTGACGGGTGGACTGTAACGGAGACCGGGCTCTTGCCGGCAGCAACAGCCGCTGGTGTAGTTGGAGTTAAAACACCGGTCGTGGCGTTGATCGTAAACATCGAGATCGTATCGTCATCGCTGTTCGCCGTGTAAACGAATTTCCCCAGGGGATCGATTGTGATTCCCTGGGGAAACCATCCGGTTGGAACTGTAGGGGGAGTTGTTGGGGACAGGACGCCCGAACTGGGATTGATGGTGTACATAGCAATGGTGGACTGGCTCGACGCGTTGGAGACGAGATTCGCAACATACGCGAATCTGCCCAGAGGATCGACTACCATATCTTCAGCGCCGAGCTGACCCGGCAGAATCCCTGTTGCAGCAGACGCCGGTGTTGTTGGCGTGAATGTCCCCGCGCAGGAATCCAGCGTAAACATCGAAACATCGGCATTGCTGGTATTCAGCGCGTAAGCGAACTCTTGTTTGGCCAGGGGCACACATTGCGCTGTGAACATCGAAGGCTTGCGGCTCCCGCAGCCGGCGGCAAGAATGGCCAGGGTTCCCAAGATCATGACCCGTGAACACGCAGCGATCATAGTCGATCTCCGTTTTTGTAACAGAGAAAGTATATAAGTCTGTACCTGTGAACATAGTTTAGTTTTTTGAAGAATTCTGGCCGGCTGTAATTGGGAGATTGTTGGGGTTTTCTACCATAGAAGTCAAGCCATGCGTCCCGATTGTAGCTATCGGCCAAAGCGAGTGGAATCGCGGGCTTTTCTTTTTTGTCATTGAGTGAAGAGAAACCCGCACGCAAAATGGGGAAGAAGGGCTCAGGCCACTACGCCGCGCGGCTTCACGTTCTTGCGGATAAATTCCACGATTTCATCCATGGGGGTGCCGGGATTGAAGATGCCCGCGACTCCCGACTTTTTCATGAAATCAAAGTCCTGTTCCGGGATGATCCCTCCCACCAGCAGCAGGACGTCATCCATCTCGTTCTGGCGCAGCAGCGCGGAAACGCGCGGCACAATCGCGTTGTGCGCCCCGGAAAGGATCGAGAGCCCGATCACGTTCACGTCTTCCTGCAGCGCCGAACTGACGATCATCTCCGGCGTCTGGCGCAGTCCCGTGTAAATCACTTCCATGCCGGCGTCGCGCAGGGCACGGGCAATCACTTTGGCGCCGCGATCATGGCCGTCCAAACCGGGTTTGGCCACGAGCACGCGGATTTTGCGATCAGTTGACATTACGCGTTCCAATTCTATCAAAATCGTATTTCAACGCGGAGACACGGAGGATAGCAAATCTTGGTGTGTACGACTGCAAACAGACAATGATTAGAAAGCTCATGATTTCTGTCTGCGGGTCTTCAGATCAGCGTTCATCTGCGTTAATCTGCGTTAAACCTATTCTTTTCCTCCGCGTCTCCGTGTCTCCGGGGTAGGTTTGTCGCTCCTGCTCGGCGATGGCAGCTCCAAACTCCTCCACAAATACCAGCACGCCACACTGCAATAGGGATGCCATGCCACGGCGAGCTTTTCAATCTGCTGCGGTGTAGGCAGCTTTCTCTTCTTGTAATGGCGCTGGATGGCCGTCCTCACGCCCAGGTCGCCCACCGCCAGCACGTTCGGCCGGCGCAGCGCGAACAACAGAAACATGTGCGCGGTCCACACGCCGACGCCCTTGATATCGGTCAGTACAGCGATGACTTCCTCGTCCTGCATCTCCGGCAGCCGGTCAAAATCCACTTTTCCCGAAGAGGCATGCTCCGCCAGGTCGCGAATGTACCCGATCTTTTGTTTCGAAAGCCCCGCGCGCCGCATCTCCCCCACGCTTAGGGCCCGGATGGCCACGGGCGTGATCCGCCCTCCGGCGGCCTCCTCCAGACGGCCATAGATTGTGCGCGCTGCCTTGGTGCTGAGTTGCTGGAAGACGATTGCTCGCGCCAGCGCTTCGAACGTGGGTTCGCGATAGGTAATGCGGTACGGCCCCACGCGTTCGATAATGGAGGCCAGAATAACGTCAGACTTCTTGAGATGAGAGACAGCTTTCTTCATGGGTGAAGATCCTAATGTAAGCAGCGGGACACAAGTTGTCGAGCCCGATGCCGGCTTCAAGTTCTGGTCCGCGTTTCGCCGGCAATGGCGGCAAAGCGTGGCCCACTATGGCTTGGTGCGCACCTCGCGGGAAACCCTGGCCGCGCTGGGCCGCGCCGTCCTCGAACTTACGCCTTCACGCCGTCGCGCCCGATATGGCGACCTGGACTACGACTTGGAGCAACTGGTGGACACCACGCGCGCCAATGTCAGTTTCCGCACCCAGCTCATGGCCGCCCTGGCCGGCAATCCTTACTTCGCCACCGATCCCTGGCTGTTCGAACAAATGATGAACGCGCTGCCCATCCGGTTTCAGGAATTTACCTTCATTGATCTCGGCTCCGGCAAGGGCCGCGCCTTGCTGCTGGCGGCAAAGCACGGCTTTCAGCGCGTGATTGGCGTAGAGTTCATGCCCGAGCTGCACCGTGCCGCCGAAGAGAATATTCGCACATTTGTTGTAAAGTTCAGGCTGCCCGCGCAGGTGCAGTCACTGTGCATGGACGCGCTCGACTTCAAGTTTCCTGCCGGGCCGCTGGTTGTGTATCTGTTCAATCCGTTTCCTGAACCGGTGCTGGCAGCCGTGCTCAACAATCTTCGGCAATCGTGGGAGCGTACCCCAAGGCCGGTGTACGTGGCTTACCGCTATCTGGAGGTTGAGCATCTTCTGGCGGGCAGCAACTGGTTGGAAAAGGTCGCAGGGACACAACAGTGGGCGGTCTACAAGAATCGCCGGGACCGAGCGTGATCGCCGTCATCGTAACCGAATCGAAGCGTTGTGTGCCGCTCTTCAATCTTCAATCTTTGGCAATTGTCAATTCTGGCAATTTTTGGACGGTCCGGTGACGGCGAATCTACGTGATGCTGACTTCCTCATACGTTCCATACACTTCCCGCAGTGCCTGGCAGATTTCGCCCACCGTGGCGTAGGCTCGCACGCACTCGATGATGTACGGCATGGTGTTGGCCTGGCTGATAAGGTCATCGGACGCAACCAGCGGCTCCTGCGCGGCCGCCCGCTTCAAGGCGTCCAGCCGGCGTCGTACTTCTTCATTGTCGCGGCGAGCACGCAGCTTCTTGAGCTTTTCTGTCTGCTGCCGGGCCACGCTTTCGCCGATGTATAAGGTCTCGGGCGGTTTTTCTTCAATCGTGAAATCGTTCACTCCCACGATGACCTTCTCCCCCGCTTCAACCGCGCGCTGATACTGGTATGAAGCTTCGGCGATCTCTTTTTGCGGATAGCCGTTCTCAATGGCACGAACCATGCCGCCCATGGCGTCCACCTTTTCGAAGTAATCAAACGCGCCCTTTTCCATATCGAGCGTGAATTTCTCCACAAAGTACGATCCGCCCAGCGGGTCTGTCGTCTGCGCGACCCCGGACTCATACGCGATGATCTGCTGGGTGCGCAGCGCGATGCGCGCTGCCTCAGCCGTCGGCAAGGCCAGGGCTTCGTCGTAGGAATCCGTGTGCAGCGATTGCGTTCCGCCCAGCACCGCAGCCAGCGCCTGGATGGCCACGCGTGCGATGTTGTTCATCGGCTGTTGCGCCGTCAGCGAGACTCCGGCCGTCTGCGTATGGAACCGCATCAGCCAGGTGCGCTGGTTCCTGGCGCCAAAGCGGTCTTTCATCAGCCGGTACCAGATCTTGCGCGCCGCACGGAACTTGGCAATCTCCTCGAAAAAGTCGTTGTGCGAGTTGAAGAAGAAGCTGAGCCGTGGCCCGAACTCATCCACCTCAAGCCCGCGACGCCGTGCCCACTCCACGTATTCCACGCCGTCGTAAATCGTGAATGCCAACTCCTGCAGCGCCGTGGAGCCGGCCTCGCGGATGTGATATCCGCTGATGGAGATGGTGTTGAACCGGGGCGTGAACTTCGAGCCAAACTCAAACGTATCGATCACCAGGCGCATCGATGGCGCCGGCGGATAGATGTACTCCTTCTGCGCGATGTATTCCTTCAGGATGTCGTTTTGAATGGTTCCGGAAATCTTCTTCCAGTCGGCGCCCTGCTTTTCCGCCACCACCAGGTACATAGCCCACAGCACAGAAGCCGGCGAGTTGATGGTCATGGAAACCGTGGTCTTCTCCAGGTCAATTCCGCCGAAGAGAATCTCCATGTCCTCCAGCGAATCGATGGCCACGCCGCACTTGCCCACTTCGCCCTCGCTCGCAGGATGGTCGGAGTCATAGCCCATCAGGGTGGGAAGATCGAAAGCCACGGAGAGCCCGCCCCCGCCGTGCGCCAGCAAGTATTTGTAGCGCTCGTTGGTCTCTTCCGGGGACGCAAAGCCGGAGAACTGGCGCATGGTCCAGAGCCTGCCGCGGTAGCCGCTGGAGTGAATTCCGCGCGTGTACGGCGGCTGGCCCGGGTAGTTGAGATATTGCTCGTAACTCCAATCCGGCGGGAGATCGGCCTGGGTGTAAAGCCGGCGGATGGGGACGCCGCTGATCGTGGTGAAGCGAGCGTGTCCACTCTCGTCAAGGTTCGTTCCCGTGGGCGCTCCAATCGGTTTTTCCGGCGCCTTCTCTAGCGCAGGGGCCAGCGTCTTCTCCGCCCAACGCTTCTCCGAGTCTGATGGAGTACGTCCCTCCAAAACTTCCACGGCAGGGCTTTCCGCAAGGCCGCCTTGCGAAGGCTTCTTCTGGTTCGTGTCCGCCATAATTGCAGTTTTTCCTCGCGTCTCCATTGGACTAACGCTCCATCATAGAAGATGCGGGAAAAAACCGCCAAGCATTCTCAGTTGTTCTTTTCCCCGGCCGCTGCCTTGCCCCGGCGCAAAACGGACTGGGAATCATCGCCGGCCTGCACTTTGCCGAAAAAGTCCCGCAATTCGTCATATTGTGTGGGTTTGAAAAAAATCCCGTTCACCAGCAAGGTACGTTCAATCTGCAGCTTGTTGCCGGAGGCGCTGGCCGATGCCTGGTATTTCGCGTAGGGCAGCTTGGCTGACTGCGTCACGGCCGGCGTTTCCGCAGCGTAGCCTTCAGGAAGCTCGATGGTAATGTTGTCTTCCTCGGTGAAGGCGTAAGGGTAGTAAATAGGATACTTACGCGGACCGGCCTTCAGGAGTCGCTTGCGCTGCGGCTGGAACAGGCTGGTGGTTACCAGCAGGCGGTCACTCACCAGCGACGCATATTCCGGGACCTCGATCTCAAAGACCGCCGTGAGCGGTTCATACTCCTTTTCCAATGCAGCCGATGCGGTCAGCTCCGCCTTGGCGTTGGCCGGCAGCCAGTGCTTCACTTCGTCTTCCAGGTCTTTCTTGTGTCCGGCGTCGTCGGTATCCAGCGCGGTCAACCGTCGCTCTAATGCTTCTTCGCCTGAATACGCCACGTGCAGCTCCCCTTTCAGGGCGCCGTCCGGGCTGAGCTTCAGAAGCGCGGACCGGGAGATCACTGCGCTGTCTTGGCCTGAACCAGGTGTGGAGACAAAGGTCCCGGGGTCTCTCATATCCATGGCCGCGGTGCCGGTCCGCATCCAGCGCAGCAATCCGTAGGGACAAAAACGCGTGCCTGGATCGAGAAAAACGGTTTTCCCGGCGAGCCGTACCGCGGCGATTTCAGCGTCAAGCTGGCTGAAGGTAAGGTCTTCGCGTTCAAAAATCCGCGATTCCCGGTTGGAAACAAACACTACGGAAGAAGAGAATCCGGCCGCGCGGGCCAAGGCAACAAAGAACAGCGTGATTTCGTTGCGGTTGCCGTACCCGTGTTTCAGCACATCCGCTACGTTCTTGTTTTCTTTCAACTCCTCTCGCTTCTGCTCCTTCTCTGTACGGTGCCGTTCATAGGTCAAGTTCCTGATTTCCTGAGCCCGGGCGTAAAGTTTGCGCAGCCTCTTTTCCGGATCAGTCTCCTGGCCAATCGCATCTTCTGCAGCTTGCTTGATTGCCTTGTGGTCGCCGATGTAATAGTCGATCCCGCGGGAGAAGTACCGGCCCAGTTCGAACCAGTAAGAGCCCGGCGAACTCAGCATGGGACTGGTGTAATAAAACTTCACCTGAAGCTTATAGCTCTCTTCTGGGGGCATCTGTTCTTCGGGCTCAAAGGCGTTGATGTTGTCCAGGTCCATCTGCACGGTCCCTGCTTGCATGTTGTTTTCAGGACTTTTGTCCAATCCAGGCGTGGTCAGCCAGCGAACGGTGCGGTGCTTGTCATAGCGCAGGCGGAAATGCTGCTTGACCGCAAAGATGTCATGCTGCACGATCCAGCGGTGCCGGTGGAGGCCCTTGTCGCCGTAATGGAGCTGGTAACGATATTCGATGATGCTACCCGCAGTGACCTGGGGCAGCGTGAACGCCTGCACGCGGACCTTGATCCCTTTGCCCTTGAATACGGTCTTTTCGAACGGCTTGTCAGTGAACTCAACGATTGTGCCGTCAGGGAGAATGGTCCGCGCATACAGTTCGTTGATCGAAGTTTTTTCCAGCATCGGTATTTCGATGTTGGCGTGGCGCTTGCCTCCGTCGGTAAGGACCTTGATGCGCGAATAAAAGAACTCAGTGTGCTCGACGTCATCGATCTCATGGGCGTAGTAGAGCTGGACGGCGTCCGCACCAGGGGAAGCGCTGAATTCCTTCATCTTCAGGTCCTGCGCGTCCACCGGCAGCCAGGCATGCGCCTGGGCAAGGACCACACCCGGCAGCAACAGGCAGCCGGAAAGCACTGCGCAACGTAGCAGGCCTAGTGAGGACATATTCAGCAAACCTCCTTGAGACGATGATTCTCAATTGGCTTTTTTGATCGTCGCCATGTTTCGTTCGTCCCGATTGATCTCCTGGAAGAACTTGGCCAGTTCTCCAATTCTTTCTGCCGGAATCCTGGTGGCGTTGATTTTGTACTCGCGACTGTACTTCAGTGCCTGGCCGTCGTGTTCAATCCTGCTGGTGTACTCCCCAAACGCGAAGCTCGCCTTGGCGGCCGGAGGCAAGCCGCTAACCGTGTAGCCCTCCGGGAGGCTGAATTCGAACATGTCCGTCTGCAGGGTCGGCGCCTCGAACTCGTAGGGATACTGCCGTGCTTTCGGCGTATCGAGCGCACCCAGCTTTTCTCCCAGCACGCGCGGTCTCACCGCCAATTCCTCCTGCCCGATCTTGCGGGCATAGTGGTCAGCCGTGAATCGGTAACGGATCACCAGGTCTTTCTCGATGTCGTCCAGATTGTCGGCCTCCACGCTATCCAGGTGAAAGCTGCCGATCATTTTCGCCAGGAACTCTTCCAGTATCTTCCTTCGCTCCTTATCTGTCTGGTGGGTAAACGTGTATCTTCCATATGCGGCCTGGCTTCCTGTGCGGACCTCCTTCACTTCACCCTTGATCGCCCCATCCGGTTGCAACGCAAGATGGGCGGTGCGAGTGATGCGGTTCAGCTCTGGCCTGCTCAGGGGCATGTGAATCAGCTCACCCCCGTCATCGGTCACCAAAAGGCCATAGTTGTCCTGCTCGGAAGCAGGAATCTCTCCCAGGGGGACCACCGTCGAAGTGGGATCGAAGATCAGCAGGCGTCCTAGTTTTGCGTGCTGATACTCGGCGGGCATGGCTGCTGCGTTGTTCCCTTCAGGAAGCTGGATGGCGAGTACCACGTGGTTAAAGCCCATGGTCGGCGGGGTCTTCTCGTTGTAGATGCCGCGACTTGTGTGCACCAGGACATAATATGATTTCACGCCAATCTGAGAGAGCATGGAACCCAGGATCGTGACCTTGTCCTTGCAGTCCCCGTATCGGTTACTGAAGACCTGACCGGCGGGATGGGGAACGTATCCGCCAATGCCGATTTCAATCGCCACATAACGAATATCTTTCTGGGCAAAACGAGCGAGCGAGCGAATCCGCTCCAGCGATGGCTGGTTGGGCGGCGCCAGTTCCTGCACTTTCGCCTGCAAGGCCGGCGAGGCATCACGAACGCCCGCGATCAGATGCGAGTACCAGTCCCCGAAATCGCGCCATGTGCGATACGATCGTCCTTTGGTCTTCTCCGAGAAAAACGTGACGATGAGTTGCCCTGCCAGCGCCCTCCAGTGGGGCATTTCCACTTCTTTTTCGATCCCTGGAACGCTGGCAATCTCCCAGCTTGAGGTATTTCCCTGGACCACAGGCTCCTGTTGCGTATGGTTGATCCAGGCGGCCCGGTATTCCCAGCCAGGCGGTAGATGCAGCGTGAAACGCGCGCGCTCAACCGGCAGCTCCCGCTGAAAAAACCACTGGTCCTCAAAGGTGTACGGGGTCCGTTTCTGTTCCCATTCCACACCGACCACAGTGCCAACGTCCACTCCGGGAATCCGCACCACCTTGACCTTGGCATCGGAATAGACTTCATATCCCGCACCGGCGGAGACTTCCACGATATCGTTCTTGCCGGCCTCGTATTCCTTGCCTTGATCGCTGATGCTCCATCCCTTCAGATAATTCACGCGCGCTTCGTCGCTGAAAGGGACGGCCTGGTAAGCCTCGCTTCTGCCATCGGGCCGCAGCACCTTCACCACCTCCCGGACGTGCGTGACCGTCTCGCCGTTTTCCTTCACGGTGGTTTCAGTCTCACTGAGAAGGACAACCGCGCTCACGTTGTCCGCGTATTTTTTCACCGGCTGTTGCACCGCAGAGCGCAGCCAGTCCGGTACCCGGGCGACCGAGCGCAGCGGACAGAGAGCTAAAACGCCCGCAACCACAAATGTGCTAATGGTTTTTTTGAGCACTGGCTTCCCCTCCATGAAATACCACCCGCTCTTCATCGCCGGCCTCCACCTGGCCGAAAAAGGCCTTCAGCTTTCCATATTCTTCCAACGGGCAGCTCACAACGTTGAGTTGGAGCACCCGGATGGCGGTCAATTCTTCCCCGCGCAACTCGACACTATGCCGGTAGCTTGCATAGGGCAGGCCTGCCTGCACGTCGGATGGTGGGCGCTGCAGGGTGTAGCCTGCCGGAAGCGTGACTCTCATGCTGTCGATCTCGCTCGATGCGTAGGGAAAGTACACAGGATACATGCGATGCTCATGACTGAAGGCATCCTTTTGTGCAGTCCTGAAAAGATAGGCCGGGACAAGGAAATTGGCGCCTAGCACTGAGGCATAGCCTGGAACGGCGATCGCAAACCGAGCCCGTAGCGCTCCCTCAGTGTCTTCCCAACCCATGGAATCCTTAAGCCTGGCTCCCGCTCCCGGTGGCAACCACCCCATCACCTCGTCTTCCAGGCTCCTTTTTCGCCCGGCATTGTCGGTCTCCAGGGCTTCCAGCCGCCGTTCCAGGGCCTGTGTGCCACTGTAAGTCACACTAACCTCACCTATTAGTGAACCATCCGGGTTAAGCGTTACAACGCCCGCGCGTTCGATCATCGCTTTATCGAAACCGGCCCCGGGGAGCATCACGAATTCGGGATTGTCCTTATCCAGTCTCAGGCCCTCGGTTGAAGTGGTGAACCATCGCAGGGCGCCGAAGGGGCAAAACCGGGTACCGGGATCAAGAAAGACATTTGCGCCATTGACTCTCACCAGGGCCACCAGACCATCAAGCTGATGGGCATCGACAATCGACTTTTCAAACAAGGTAGTGCCGCGGTTGCTCGTCCTGACGGGCCAGGCCGCAAAACCCGCGGCGCGGGCCAGCGCGATGAACAAATAAGTGATTTCCTCGCGATCACCGTAACCGTGGGCCAGCACATCACCCACGTTCTGGTTGGTCTTCAGGTTCTCTCTCTTTGATTCTTGCGGGCGGCGCGCTCTCTCATACGAAAGATTGCGCAGGCGCTGGGCGCGCGCGTATAACTTGCGCAACTTTCCTTCCAGGTCGGCTTCGCCGGCGATGGCCTGGGCCGCCGCATCGCTGATTTCCTTACGGTTCCCTATGAAGGATTCCGCCACCTCACTCCACCTGAGTCCCGTATCTCGCCAAAAAGCCTCCACACTGGTGAGTTCCTTGCCGCCGTAGAAGAAGCTCACGTGATACCTGTACGGCTGTTCCGGCGGCATGTAGTCCTCCGCTTCGAAAGCAGGAATGTCTTCCATCCTGAGCTCAAAGCCTTCACCCTTCTTTTCAGGCTCTACACCGCGGGGAAGATTGTACGAGCAGGAAATCCCCGTGGCGCCGGTCACTCCTTGCATGGGCCCTGAATAAGCCCGCATGCGGAAGTACGCCTTCAGCGTGTAAAGGTCTTGCTGCACGGTCCATTCGTGTTGCGGATACTCATTGGCAGGGTAATCCAGCTTGTATCTGTACTCGATGATGCTTTCCGGCGTCACCGCGGGTAAAGTAAAACGTTTGCCGGTAACGCGGAAGCCTCTGCCCCGGACAATCATCTTGTCGAGAGGCTTGCCGGTAAATTCATTGATCTTCCCGTCCGGGTGGATCGTGCGGGCCTTCAAGTCCAGCAAACGGAAGCCGTTGGGCACGATGATTTCAACATTGGCGTATCTGGCACCTTTTTCGTTGAGGACCTTGATGCGGCGATAGATGTATTCCGCCTCGTTGTTCTCTTCCGCATCATCGATCGACTGGTAGAAGTAGAGCTGGATCGCATCCGCGCCCGGGCGTCCCGGCACCTGCTTGATCTGCTTGTCCTGCTGCGTAATGGGAAGCCATCCCTGTTCTTGAGCAAGGCACGATGAGGGCGATACAAGCAGGAAAATGCCGGCAAGGAAAGGCGCGCAACGAAGGGTGGTTCGCGTCAAGTCCGGCCTCAAGAGTAAAGCTGGGGCAGTCCGGATGCGACTGCGCCGAATTCACTTACAAAAATGGCCCTTTGAACTTTCCCTGCTCACGCCGTCAAACGGCAAGCGCCCTCTCCCAAGGCGCCCGCCGGGGTGGTGGTTCATCTCACTCCTGGCGTTAGCCGCGCAAAATTGCAGCTTCAGTTTGCGCGCTTCAGAACGGCCATGCTCTTTTCGTCAACATTGATCTGGCTGAAAAGTTTCTTCAGCTCGTCAATCTTCTCCAGGGGCACCAGCGTGGTTCCCACCTTGTATTCCCGTGTGTATTTGAGCACGTTACCGGAATTTTCGGCTTTGCTGTGGTATTCACCGAACGAGTATGAAGCCTTCGCCGGTTCCGGCAGTTCGTCCACCTTGAAACCATCTGGCAGTGTAATCTCAAAAACATCGCTTTCGGATTGGGGCGCGCGAAACTGATAGGCATAGTGGCGCGGCTTGCTGGGGTCAAAGAACCCGGCCATCTCACCCACCACGCGGGGACGTACCAGCAACAGGGGCCCGGCAGCCTTGGCGTAATGGCTGGCGGTGAATTTGTAACGCACCACAATGTCCTTGTCCGGATCGTCCGTGTTCAGCACGTCAAAGCTGTCCATCTGGAAGGTGCCTACGGCGCGGCCCAGAAACGACTCGATGATCTTCTTGCGGTCCTGCTGGGACACGTCTCTCAGTTCACGCACGCTGGAGGCAAAGAAACCGGACATCGTGTCTTCAATCTCGCCCTGCAAGGAGCCATCCGGCAGAAGTTTCATCTTGGCAGTTCGGGAAATGTGGTTGAACTCCGGTTTGGTTACCGGCAAGTGGATCAGTTCGCCGCCTTTTTCCGTGACCAGCAACGAGTAGCTGTCCTGCTCATACCAGGGAAGCTGCCCAAAAGGAACAAATTCGTCCGTCGGATCGAAGATCAGCAGGTGCCCCAGCTTAGGGTGCTCGTACAGCGCGGGAAGCGGCTTGCCCAGGCTTGCCTCTGGCATCTGGATGGCCAGAATCACATGGTTGAAGCCCAGATTTGGCGGCGACTTTTCAACAATGTAACCCCGCTCGTTGTGAATGGGCATGTAGAACGACTTCACGCCGATCTGGTTCAGCATGGACTTCAGCAGCGTCGCCTTGTCCTTGCAGTCGCCATAGCGATGGGTAAAGACCTCCGAGGCAGGATGCGGACGCAATCCACCGATGCCGACTTCAATAGCGGCATAGCGTACGTCGCGCTGGGCAAAGCGGGCCAAGTTGCGGATCCTTTCCAGGGGAGGCTGGCTCGCCGGGGCGAGTTCCTGGACCTTCTGCTGCAAGCTCGGGCTGCTGTCAAACGACGCCGAGATCAATTGCGCGTGCCATGCGCCCAGATCATTCCAGTCTTTGTAAGACTGGCTTCTGAATTTCTCTGAAACGAACGTAATGAACACCTGGCCTGCAAGGGTGAGCATGGGAGGGCGGTTGAACTCGCGCTCAATGCGCGGAACGTCAGTCAACTCCCACACATAAGCTCCGTTCATATTCGTGGGCTTCACCTCTGCATGGTTCACCCAACTCGCCTTGAATTCCCAACTGGAGGGCATGCGCAGAGAACAACGCGTTCTCTCCACCGGGATATCGCTTTGAAAGACCCAGCGGTGTTGAAAAATATAAGGCCGCTGTTTTTGCTCGACCTCAAAAGCCACGACCGTGCCCACATCCGCGCCGGGCAAGGAGAGAATCTTCTCCTTATCGTCGGAATAGACCTCATAGCTGGTCAGGCTGCGCTCGACGGCATCTTTTTCTTTGGCTTCGTATTCCTGGCCCTTGGCGGTGACGCTCCAACCCTTCAGGTAGGTAATTTTGGTCTCATTGTCAAACTTGAAGCCCACTATGGCGTAGCGCCGTCCTTCAGGCCGCAGAATGCGGTAGACCACGCGCCCGTGCGTGACCATTTCACCTTTGTCGTTGACGGTGGTTTCTTCCTCATCCAGCAGAACAACGGCGTTAACGTCGTCGGCATAGGTCTTGGCCTGCGCGCGCGCCAGGTTGCGCACCCATTCCGGGACCTCGGCCCGCGCGGCCAGCGAGCACAACATCCATCCCAGTACCAGGAACGCTGCCTTAGTTGCCCTTTTGCGCATTCCTGCCTCCCATGCGCAGGACCTTGAGATCGTTGACGGTGAGCCCCGTACCCGCAAGGATCTCCACGTCCGCATCTTTCTTACCGCTATCGTTCAAGATCTTGATGCGATGGTAAAAGAACTCGAATAGGAGGTTGGGGGCGATATCATCGCGACAGTAGAGCTGCACCGCACCGGCCCCTGGGTCGCCCGGGACATCCTTGATCTGCTGGTCCTGGGGTGTGATCGGCAACCAGTCTTCCTTCTGCGCGTAGGTGAAGATCGAAGATAGCAGGCTCAAGACCATGACCAGATAGCGGAGCTCTCGCATAATGTGCACCTCTGCAGATTGATAGTGAAGGACCGAATCCGGGGGTGGGATTGTCCCTGAGAATATATCTCAAAGCGGTTTCTTTGGCCAGAATCACTGGAATCGATCGCAGCCATGTGATGTAGCACACCCGCGGTGTGAATAGCTTGCGGAGAAGCTTGCCCGTGCCGGCTCAGGGAAACTAACACTTTGAACTTAGTTGGACGCCTGATCGCGCCTTATTCTTTCTTCCCATCAGCCTCAGCCGTGCCCATACGCAAGACAGCTTGCCCTCCGTCACCGGCAAGGACTACGTTAAAAAAATTCTTGAGCTCGGGATATTGTTCTGGGGGAAAGCTCGCCGTATTCAGGCGCAAGGAACGCTGTGTGATTAATTCGTCTTCTTTCTCGTTCAGCGTACTCGAGATTTCGTAGGCCGCCGCCTGCAGCCCCGCCTTGCGGCGATAGGGAGGCTGTTCCAGGGAATATCCCTGCGGCAACTTCATCGTGATCTCGTCTGACTCCACGAACGAATAAGGGAAAGCAATGGGGAAGCGGCGGGTATCATGGGTGAACACCCCCTTCTGCAAGGTGGAAAAGAGAAAAGCCGGAGCCAACAACCGCTTGCCCGCTACTGAACCATAGTTCGGCACCTCAATGCTGAAACGTGCCACCACCGGCCCTTCCGCGGTCTCCCACCCACTGGAATCAAGCATCTTGACCGCCGCTCCGCTGGGAAGCCATGCCGTCGCTTCATCTTCAAAGTTCTTGCGACGGCCGGCTTCATCGGTATCGAGCGCTTCCAGCCGATGCTCCAAGGCGTCCTGGCCCCGCAACTCCACAGCCAGTTCGCCCTTGATCGAACCGTCGGCGGAAAGCGCCACCTTGGCAGTGCGGCGCATGGGTGAGCCTTCCGGCACCGGTGTCATGATGAAATCGGACCCGGTTCCCTTGCTGTACTTCAACGTTGCAGTTGAAGTATGGTTCCAGCGCAGCAAGCCATAAGGACAGAATCTGGTTCCCGGATCGAGATACACTTCCTTTCCGTTTACGTTGACCAGCACGGCTGACCCGTTCAACTGTTCGAAGGAAAGTACCAGCTTGTTGAAAGAGCGCTCCCGCCGGTCGCTGACCGCCACCAAGGTGGCGTCAAAGCCCGCTGCTCGTGCCAGAGCAGTGAACACGGCATCGATCTGCCGGGACGTGCCATAGCCGCGCTGAAGCACGTCCTTGGCTGTAGGGTTGTCTTTAATGCGTTCTTTCTTCCTCTCTTCCGAAGTGCGCTCGCGCTCATAGGAGAGATTCCGGATCTGTTGCGCGCGCGCGTAGAGCTTGCGCAGTTTTTGTTCCGGATCCGTTTCGCTGCCAATGGCTTGGGCGGCCGCGTCGTGGATTTCGCGCGAATTGCCGATGAATTTCTCCACGTATTCAATCAGGAGTTTCTGCCAATCAGCCCAGAACTTCTCCGGCGATGCCGTCTCCCGGCCTCCGTAATAAAAAAGGATCGTGGGCCTGTAATCGGCCGGTGCGGGCATGTATTCTTCGCGGTCAAAAGGCGGGACGCTGTCCAGGTGCAGTTCCATCAGGTTGCTACCTTTCTTTTGCGGCACGCGGGCATCAATTTGATTCAAGTAGGCGTAAGCCACCCGCGATTTGGGCGCGGCTGCGCCCCACTCCAGTGCGGTCATGACAACACCCTGGTACGGACGGAAACGGAGGTCCTCTTGTAATGTGAACAAGTCGCTTTGCACCGGCCATTCTGTGATTTCCTGAACCACTCCACGAGGCAGCGCAATCAGGTACGCGTATTCGACGATGCTGCCCACGGTGACTTCCGGCATTGTGAATGTCCGGGCGGCATACTTGATGCCTCTGGCTTTGACAATGGTTTTTTCGAATGCTTTCCCGCGAAAGTCTATCGGGCTGCCATCTGGACGAATCGTCCGCGCCTTGAGTTCCTTGAGAGATTCTTCCCCGTCCAGGAGAATTTCCACGTCGGCAAATTTCTTACCTGCGTCATTCAGAATCTTGATCCGACGATACACAGATATGAAATTTGCATCGTCATCCTTGTAATAGCTGAAGTAGAGCTGTATCGCCGGATCACCGGGGCGGTTGGGAACCGCCTTGATTTGCAGGTCCTGGGGCGTGATGGGTAGCCACTCGGGAAGCTTCTGTGCCAGGCTCAACCCTGCGGAAAAGACGATAGACACAACTACGGCCGCTCTATGCAATACCCCCATGTTTCCTCCGGACATAACGATGCGCTTGTTGGGATGGAGTCTGTATATCACAAGGTGGAAACCACAAAAAGGGGGATTCAGGAGAGAAGTCTTCAGCTCTTCGTCATAGCTTGTGCATCCGCTACACAGCAAAAACCCGGCTGGATGAAGTCCAGCCGGGTGTTGGGATTCCTGTTGCGGCCAAACCTTATTTCGGTGGCTGCGCCGGTTGCAGCGCGGGCTTCGTCAGCTCCTGCAGGGCCGTCTTGTTCGGTACCACTCCAGGAACGTTGGGATTGGTTTGGATCTTGCCCGTGACCGCTTCATCGATCTTGATGTTGTTGCGTTCCAGTGTCTGGGCGATGTCGCGATCGAGCAGGACCCTGGATTTCGCGTAGTTGGTTTCAGCGCTGACCAAATTGGATTCCGCCTGCGCCAGATCGCGCTCATCCTGCAACACATTGAGATACGTGGAAGCGCCCAGGTTGTATTTCTTCTGCTCGGCGTCCAGCACCTGGGCGGCGAGTTCACGGGCCTTGCGCGCCGCGGCCACGCGGGCGCGGTACTGCTGCACCGTAAACTGATCATTGCGGACCTGAATGGAAATCTGGTTCTCGATTGCCTTCAAGGCGAGCTGCGACTGTTGATATTCCAGCTGCGACCTGACCTGAAAGGCCTGCGCTGCCCTGTTCCCAAGCGGGATGCTGATGTTAAAAGCCAGCCCCTTGTCCGGAGCGGTGGAGTTGAAGAGGTTGGTGAACGCATCGGCGAATCCCGAGCCTGGAACCCCGGCATTGGCGGGGACAAGAGTATTAGGCGACCCGGCAAGCCCGGCTCCGCCGTAAAAAGCCACTACGTCGACAATCGGCAGCAGCCCGTTCTTGGCGCCCTGAATGCTGATCTCATTGTTTCTCAGATTGATCTGCTGCGTTTTATAGTCTGGTCGATTCGCCAGCGCCATCTTGATCAGTTCTTCAATCGGAGGCAGGTTTTCCTCTTCCGGTATCTGCACCGTGTCCGTGGGGATCACTTCCATCTCCATGACCTGGGCATTGCTGGGCAGGTTACGGGTGAGAGCGTTCTTCACTGTAAGCTGCTGCAACTGGAGATTGGTCCGGGAGACGAGGAGGTCCTGCTCCGCGGTCGCCACCGTGCTCTGGGCACGCACAACGTCGAGAGGCGCCAGGGTGCCAATTTGGACCTGCTTCTGGTTGTCCGACAGGGTCTTCTGCGCCAGGCCCAGCGACCGCTCCTTTACTTTCACGTCCTGGTAGGCATTCACCAGGTCCCAATAGATATTTTCGATCTGGCTGACAGTCGAAATCACTTGGAGCCGGAAACCTTCTTCCGCAATCAACTTGTTGTTTTTGGCTTGGCGGATGAGACGGGTGTTGATGCTCGGTCCGAACCCTTGTAGCAGGTGCTGCCGGATGGACGCCCGGAAGCTGGAGTTGATCGCAGGATTGAACGCGACCTGCGCGTTGTTGACGGACTGGCGGTTGTTGAAGACGCTCACCGTGAGGGCGGCGCCGGGAGAGAAACCTTGGGTGTACTGAAAGTTTCCAGAAGTCGTGTGTACAACGGAGTTTCCGCCTCCGGCCAAACCTGCCAGCAATCCAAAGTTCTGCGGCGAGTTCGAGTTCTCCACCGTAAACGTGGCGCTCAAAACCGGATCAAAGCTGTCGGGCTGAGGTCCGCCGCCGGCGGTGGAACCCACAAAACCGCCTGCGCCAACGCCCGCGCCTCCTGCGCCCGCACTCGTTCCTCCGGCGCCCGCGCCGGTTACGCCGGATCCTACGCCGCCGACGCCGCCCCCTGGCGTGTTTTGCACCAGACCGGATTGAATTCCCAGAAAGTTCTGGCCTGCCTTGGTGCGCAGAAGGTCCGTGTCCGCGATCGGCAGGTTATACCGCGCAATCGCGATGTCCAGGTTGTCTGCCAGGGCAACGGCAATGGCGTCGTTGAGCGAAAGTATCAATTTGCCGTTCTGGATCAAATCCAGAATCCGCGGTGTATTGGTGAACACCGGTTGCGGCACGTGACGCGGAAGATAACGGGCAAATGGGTTCGGCAAGAGCGGCACCGGCTTCGAATAGCCGCCGCCAAACGGCGACGGCAAGGCTCTGGGTTCAGGCACGCCGGCCGCCGGTTCTCCTGGACGCTGCGGCGCTGCAGGGGCTCCCCCTGCCTCCGTCCCTGTTACCGGCTGCACGGAAAACGAAGTGTTCGCCTGCTGCGCCGATGCATAAAATGCCGGCAGGCATACCATCACGACCAGTTTGCGGATAAAACCTCTCTGAATTAGAGCGACAGACATTCTTTTTCCTCTCCCGACGTGCGTAACTTCTAGAGACTGTGAATCTTTATTTCCGTCATCCCGTAAAACTAAAATACGCGTAAACCCCCTCCGGAGTTCCGCGCAGAGCAACCATTTCAGGCCTCTTTTGCTCTGCCCGCGAACCCTTGCTCAGGCGTCTGTTACTTGCGGCGTGCCAGAAACGGGATAGTATATCGGCTCAGCATTGGCTGCGGACGTTAAAAAGTGTTGCGTAATGCAAATGGCGCGCAATCTCAAACTCATCTTGGCATATGACGGGCACGACTTCGCAGGCTGGCAGGTGCAGCCGGAGCGTGCCACCATCCAGGGCTCTCTGCTGTCCGCTTTCGAACAGTTGACCGGTGAACGCACCCTGCCGCAAGGCTCGGGCCGCACGGACGCCGGTGTCCATGCCCTCGCCCAGGTTGCCAGCATGCAAACTGCATCGCCCATACCTCTCGCCAATCTGCGCAAGGCCCTCAATGACCTGCTGCCGGAATCCATTCGCGTGCTCAGCGCGGAAGAGATGCCGTCGGACTTCCACGCGCGCAAGTCTGCCCGGGCCAAGACGTACATGTACAGAATTTACCGCGAAGAAATCTGCCCCCCGTTTTTGGCACGTTATGTCTATCACCATCCTTATCCGCTGGATGAAGCACGCATGATGGAAGCGGCGCCGCTCGTAACAGGCGAACACGACTTTACCTCCTTTGCCGCCGTTGATCCTGAACGGCGACAGGAAGACCAGGAGCCGGACAACGTGCGCACCATCTTCAGCTCGGAATGGAAACGCCAAGGTCCGGAACTGGTTTATATCGTGCGCGGCAGCGGTTTTCTCCACCACATGGTGCGGAACCTGGTAGGAACTTTCCTGATGGTCGGGAAAGGCAGCCTCGCCGTCCAGGACATGAAGCGCATTCTTGAGCTGCGCGATCGTTCTGCAGCCGCGGCCACGGCCCCCGCCAGTGGGCTGTTCCTGGTCAGCGTAGAATATTGAAGGAGCCAACCATGAGCGTTATCCAGGCAGGGCCAGCGCCAGCACAGCAGGAAAGCCACATTACCGTGCACGACCCCGCGACCCAGCAAGTGGTTGGGCAGGTGCCAATTTTCACGGCCGCGGAAATCAACCAGGCCGTTGCCAACGCGCGCGCTGCGCAGCCCGCCTGGGCAGCCACACCGTTGCCGGAGCGCCTGAAAATTGTCCGGCGTTTCCAGCAACTCCTGCTGGAACAGAAAGACGCAATTGTACAGGTCATTACGCGCGAAACCGGCAAGCCTCTGGCGGAAGCGCTGGCTACCGAAGTTCTGGTCGTGCTTGATGGCGCCAAGTATCTCCTCGACAACGCGGCCCAATTCCTGCGACCCGAGGCCGTTCCCCACGCTAATCCGGCGATGAAGCTGAAACGGGGCACGCTGCTGCGCGAGGCCTATGGCGTTATTGGCATCATCAGCCCGTGGAATTACCCCTTCAGCCTGCCTTCGGTGCAGACGCTGACCGCGCTTGCCACGGGCAACGCCGTGGTACTCAAGCCCTCCGAGTTCACTCCGTTCTCGTCGCTCGAACTTCAGCGCCTCTTGCGCGATGCCGGGCTCGCCGACGGCCTGCTCCAGGTGGTCACAGGCGAGGGCGGCGCCGGCGCTGCGCTGCTCCACAGCAAGATTGACAAGCTGGTCTTTACCGGAAGCGTGGCCACGGGGAAAAAAGTTGCCCAGGGGGCAGCCGCGCGTTTGCTGCCGGTGGTGCTGGAACTGGGCGGCAAGGATGCCATGGTGGTCCTTGAAGACGCCAACGTTGACGTGGTCTCCAGCGCAGCCGTCTGGGGGGCGTTCATGAATTCGGGCCAGACGTGCTTGTCCGTCGAGCGCTGCTACGTACACGAAACGATCTATGAAAAATTTCTGCAAGCCTGCGTGGCAAAGACCGCCAAACTTCACCATGGCCCGGGAAGCGAAGCCACCAGCGACATTGGCCCCATGATTCATGATCGCCAGTTGCGCATTGTGCAGGCGCAGGTGGATGACGCAGTGCATCGCGGCGCGCGGCTGCTGGCTGGGGGATCCGCCGTGCCCCAACTCGGCCCGAACTTCTTTGCACCCACCATCCTGGCTGAAGTCACCCACGACATGGACTTGATGCGGGAAGAAACTTTTGGACCAGTCCTGGCCGTACGCAGCTTCAGGAGCGAAGACGAAGCCGTGGCCCTGGCTAATGATTCCGAATTCGGCCTGGCGGCCAGCGTCTGGACCCGCGACCGCAAGCGCGGAGAAGCCGTGGCCCGACGCATTCACGCCGGCACCGTCATGGTGAATGACTTGATCTCGTGCTTCGGCATCAGTGAAGCTCCGCACGGCGGCGTGAAGGCCTCTGGCATCGGCCGCACCCACGGGCGCTTTGGCCTGGAAGAGATGGTCTGGCCCAAATACATTGACTCTGACCGCATGCCGGAAATGAAAAAACTCTGGTGGTACGGCTACGGTGACGGATTCAAAGACCAGATGAGCGGATTTGTTGAACTCCTGTTTGCCGGAAACTTAATGAAACGCATCCGTGGAGCCGTAAAAAGCACAAAATCGTTTATCCAGCGCAAGCCTCTTTAGACTAAAATCTAGCCAGAGGGACTTGGAGCCTTACAAAGTGGCGCTCAAACACTCGCACCTCATTCATGACTGGAATTCGATGCCCGGCGCCGAATTCAAGCCTGCCGGTCAAGTGCTCCTCAACGACGAGACCCTGCGCGACGGCCTCCAGTCTCCCTCCGTCAAAGATCCCGCCATAGGTCAGAAACTCAAAATCCTCCACTTGATGGAAGACCTGGGCATTAACTCGCTTGATATCGGTCTGCCGGGCGCAGGCCCCCGTGCCGTGGCCGATGTGGAGCGCCTGGCGCGCGAAATCGCCGATTGCCGGATGAAGATTAAACCCAATTGTGCGGCCCGCACCCACGAGAATGACATCTGGCCCATTGCCGAGATATCGCAACGCGTGGGCATCGGCATTGAGGTCGCCTGCTTCATCGGTTCCAGCCCCATCCGCCGCTACACGGAAAACTGGTCGGATGATTTTCTCCTGCAAACCACGGAGAAAGCCGTGGCGTATGCCCGGGGACTGGGCCTGGAAGTGATGTACGTAACTGAAGATACGTCCCGCTGCGACCCGGAAACGGTCAAAAAGCTTTACTCAACGGCGATCAACTGTGGCGCGTCAGCCATCGTCCTGTGTGACACCGTTGGCCACGCTACACCAAGCGGCGTGCAGGCGCTGGTCCGTTTTGTCCTGGACGAGGTGGTCAAGCCTTCCGGCGAGAAAGTGCGCGTTGACTGGCACGGCCACTCCGACCGGGGGCTCGCGGTCGCCAACTCTCTGGCTGCGTTGACTGCCGGTGCAGACTGTGTCCACGGCACCGCGCTGGGGATCGGCGAGCGCGTCGGCAACACGCAGATGGACCAGATGCTGGTCAACCTCAAGCTGATGGGCGTCTCACCCTGGGCACAGCAGGACTTGACCCGGCTGAAGGAATACTGCCTTACCGTTTCTGAAGCCACCGGGGTCCCCATCCCGCGCAACTACCCGGTACTGGGCGAAGACGCCTTTCGTACCGCTACCGGGGTCCATGCCGCCGCTGTCATCAAGGCATTCAAGAAAGGCGACACAGAGCTGGCCAACAGTGTTTATTCCGGCGTCCCCTCCCATTACTTTGGCCTGGAACAAATTATTGAAATCGGCCCCATGAGCGGCAAGTCCAATGTCATTTTCTGGCTGGAGCGCAGGGGAATTCCTGCGGCGGACGAACTGGTAGACCGCATTTTCCAGCGGGCCAAAGCGTCTGACCGCTGCCTGACCGAAGACGAAATTCTGGCCTGCTGCCAAGGTGTACCCACCCGCGTATCCGTCTAGGTAGAACCACCTATAGGTGAAATCGCGCAAGATAGTTTTTCTCAATCGTGCGAAACTATTCTCCCCACCCGGGGTTTCGATTAGCAAACAATCCTAAACTTTCCTTTGAAGGAGATTGCATGAAGAAGTTTGTAACTATCGTGTGCACATTGGCCCTGAGCGGCGTTTTGGCTTTCGCCCAGACCACGGGCGACAAGAGCAAACCGGCCGACAAGCCGGCCGACGCCCCCAAGACCGAAACCAAGGCCAAGAAGCACAAGCATCACAAGGCCAAGAAAGCGAAGAAGAGCAGCGACAGCAGCACCACCACCGGTACCAGCACCCCCAAATAACATTTCATCGGAAATTGTTTCAACTTGCGGCGGCCTGGTCTCCAGGCCGCTGATTTTTCTCTCACCCTGATTTTTGTCTCACACCGATTTACTCCTTGCCAGAAAATTGCCCTCTTAGACACACTTGCAACAAAATGCCCCGGACAGGGTTGGAATGATCAGTTTGTTACACCTTTTCTTTGAAGGAGACTGCATGAAGAAGTTGTTTACGATCATGTTCACACTGGTCCTCGGCAGCGCGCTGGCGTTCGCCCAGGCTGCCGGTGACAAGAAGCCTGCCGCCAAGACTGACACTCCGCCGGCGAGCACCAAGCCTGCGGCCACGGCGAAGAAAGGCACAGCGGAAAAGAAAGGTCACAAGGGCGGCAAGAAGAGCAAGAAAGGCAGCACCAGCAGCACCACAACTCCCAAGTAACCTTGGTTTTCAAGATCGTCTCAACCTTGCAGCGGTCTGGTCCCAGACCGCTGTTTTTTTTTGGCCTGCCGGGTTCCGGGCCGCTCAAGAACTCCAACTGCACCCATACTTCCGACTGCTCACTTATCCAGCCACGTAACCTCCGCGATACTCACGCGACTAAGTTCCCGGCGCCGGGTTGGAAAGAGCAAGGGTTGTTACATACAAAGTTTTTTCCAGGAGAGAGTATGAAGAAGTTCATGATGGTATTGGCCGCTCTGTTGCTGGGAGCAAGTTTAAGCCTGGCACAGACCGGAGCCGGTGATACAGGCAAGAAAAGCGATGCCGGCGACAAGAAAGCCACAACCGCCAAGAAACCTGCAACCGCAGGCAAGAAGGCCACAGCTGGTGAAGGCACGAAGACCGCGGCTGCAGCCCCGAAGAAAACCGCCGGTAGCCACAAGAAATCCACCGCCGGCGTCAAGAAAGCTTCCACAGGCAAGAAAGGCGCAGGCAAAAAGACCGCAGCGCCCGACAAGCAGGGTGGAACCACACCTCCACCCAAATAGGTCTTTGGGGAAAGAGGACCTTCAAGCGGCCTTTCGGGGCCGCTTTGTTGTTCCCCTGTTCTTACATTGACCCGCTTCGGGGACAGACGCTACTATTCCGCGTCCCGCGTGTTAATCCAAACGAACGCACAGGAGCTTTCGCTCCCCGAGAGGAATGAATGAAAAAGATATTGGCAGTCGCAACCATGATGACGCTGCTCGGCAGCGTTGTTCTTGCTCAGAATACCGGCGGGGACAAGAAGAAGACGGCTACCGAAAGCAAGGCGGTCCAGAAAACCGAACCCAAGACCATCGCGGCGCCGCAGGCGAACCCATTCCCGACAAAGAAGCCTGCCGAAAAGACGGCGCTGAATCCGCAACCGCTGCCTCCTGGCAAGAAAGCCTCCACATCAACGGAAAGCAAGGTTGCCCTCAATCCGCAACCGCTGCCTCCTGGAGCAAAGAAAACCTCGGCATCGCCGGAGAGCAAAGTAGCGCTGAATCCGCAACCACTGCCTCCGGGCGCAAAAAAGGGCACCGCGTCACCGGAGGGCAAGGTAGCCTTGAATCCGCAACCGTTGCCTCCCAAGGCCCAGACGGCGAGCCAGAAGAAGGGCACCACGGCGAAGAGCGGCAAGAAAAGTTCCAGCTCTGGCAGCGGCAGTTCAACCCCCAAGTAAGTTACTGAAGCTTGAAGTTCCCAAGGGCGGCCTGGTTCGGGCCGCCCTTTACTATTGGCCTCCGTAGCCGAAAGGAGGCGACCTTGGTGCCCTTCGCGGCGGGGGTTCGAGCGGTATAGTATTTCTTCTAGCTCATGCCCGGCCGTCCGCCAGCCTCCAGTACCGATGCGCCCGCTCTGCCGCAGCAGGAGATCGCGCGAATCGCCGAAATGCGTCCAGTGCATTCGGCGTTGCTCTATCTTCATAACCAGGAACTCGAGTTCCGCCGCTGGCAGCGGGAACTGGCTGAGATCCCGGCCCCGCCGTTCGGCGAAGCTACCCGCACGCGCTGGCTCTTGGGCCGCTTCCAGTCACTCGCCCTGGAAAACGTACACGCCGACGAACTGGGAAACGTCTTCGGCCTGCTGCGTAACGACAAGACTGCTCCGCTCGTGGGTGTGAGCGCTCACCTGGACACGGTTTTTCCCCTGGGCACCGAACTCCAGACGCGGGAAGAAGGCGAGCGCCTGTGGGGACCGGGAATCAGTGACAATGCCGCCGGCGTGGTCGCGGTACTTGCCATCGCTTCCGCACTCAAGCGGGCTGAGTTGCGCCTTGCCACCAACGTGGTCTTCATCGGCAATGTGGGCGAAGAAGGCGAAGGCGACCTCCGCGGCATGCGCCACGTATTTTCCTCGCGGACCTGGAAAGACTCCATCCGCTCCCTGCTGGTGATTGACGGCGCCGGCACGGATACCTACGTCACCCAGGCCCTGGGAAGCCGCCGCTTTGAAATCACGTTTCGTGCTCCCGGCGGACACTCCTGGAGCGATTTCGGCACGCCCAACCCCATCGTCCTGCTGGCGCGCGCTCTGGCCCGCTTCAGCGAAGTCGCGGTGCCGGAATCGCCGCGGACCACGTTCAACATCGGCGTGGTGCACGGCGGCACCTCCGTCAACTCAATTCCCGAATCAGCAACGGCGAGAGTGGACTTGCGCTCGGCTTCCGGCGCGGAACTGCAGAAGCTGGAAGAACGGTTGCGCGAATGCGTGAATGAAGCCTGGTCGGAAGTGCCTTTGGCTTTTCGCGCGGGCGAGCCCAAGGTGCGTTTCGCCATTGAATCCATCGGCGACCGCCCTGCTGCCGCCCTGCCGTACGACGCGCACATTCTGAAGGTTGTCCGTGCCGTGGACGCGCACCTGCGCATCCGCTCGATCGCACGACTTGCCTCCACCGACGCCAACATCCCGCTTTCGCTGGGTAAGGAAGCTACCACCATCGGCGCGGGCGGCGACGGCGGCGGCGCGCACACCTTGCGGGAATGGTTCGATTGCACCAATCGTGATTTAGGATTGAAGCGCATTCTCCTGGTTCTTCTGGCTCTTGCCGGAGTGCATGAATGAGAATCTTCTTTGTGTTGTTCTTCGGACTCACAATGACAAGCTTTGCCGGGGCACAGAAACGGGCGGCAGCGGACCTCATCGTCATCAATGGGGACATCTACACAGGCGCGCGAGGAGACTCCTCACCTCGATTTCAGGCCCTCGCCATCTCTGGGGGAAAAATCGCCGCTGCCGGCAGCACCACGGAGATCCAAAAGCTCAGGGGCCCCAAGACCCAGGTCATCGATCTAGGCGGCCACTTTGTCATGCCTGGCTTCAATGACGCACATACGCATCTGGCCAGCGGCGGTTTTGAGAAGCTCAATGTCGATCTGGTCGGCACGAAGTCGCTCGACGAAATGAAGCAGCGCATCGCTGCTCACGTGAAGACCGCGGCCCCCGGCGAATGGATCACCGGGCGTGGCTGGGACCACACCAAGTGGACCGAGCAGAAGACGCCCACACGCCATGACATTGACTCCGTCACCGGCGATCATCCCGCGATCTTCAACCGTGTGGATGGCCACATCGCCATCGCCAACAGCGCCGCGCTCAAGGCCACGGGAATAACCGCGCAAACGCCTGACCCCCACGGCGGCAAGATCGACCACGACGACCAAGGCGAAGCCACAGGCATCCTGCGCGAGACTGCCATGGATCTGGTCTCCTCCAATATCCCTCCGCCCACGCCGGCGCAGCGCCGGCGCGCCATCGAACTGGCCCTGGCCGACGCCGCGCAGTGGGGCGTCACCTCCGCACAGGACAACTCCGACTGGGAGGACTTTCTTACCTACGAGCAGATTGAAAAAGAAGGCAAGCTGACGCTGCGCATCGCAGAGTGGCTGCCTTTTGATGCACCGGTGGGTGAACTTGAGTCACGCCGCGCCCACCATCAGGCCGCAGACTCCATGCTGCACACCACCATGCTCAAGGGCTTTATGGACGGCTCACTCGGCTCGCGCACTGCGGCCATGCTGGCGCCGTTCGCCGACGATCCCAAAAACTCAGGGATTCCGCGGTACGAACAGGATGCGCTCAACCAGAAAGCCATCGAGCGCGCCAAAGCCGGTTTTCAGCTTGGCTTCCATGCCATCGGCGACCGCGGGGCGCGCATGGCACTGGACGCATTCGCCGCGGCCGAACAGCAAAGCAAGAAGCGCGACTTCCGCTTCCGCATCGAGCATGCCCAAGTGGTGGCGCCGAAAGATTACATAAAGTTCAAAGACCTGGGCGTGATCGCTTCCGTCCAGCCGAATCATCTGCTTACCGACATGAACTGGGCCGAGCCGCACATTGGACTGGAGCGGGCAAAGTATTCCTACGCCTGGAGAGTGTTCCTGAACGACGGAGTTCATCTGGCGTTTGGCACCGACTATCCCGTGGAACCCATCACTCCGTTTCGCGGCGTTTATTGCGCGGTAACCCGCCAGAACGAAGCTGAAACAAAAGAGTATTTTACCGAACAAAAACTCACCATCGAGGAAGCAATTGCCGCGTACACCACGGGCTCGGCTTATGCCGAGTTCGCCGAAAAGAAAAAAGGCAGGCTTTATCCGGGCATGCTGGCTGACTTCGTGGTGCTTGACCGCGACATCACCAAGGTCGCCCCGAAGGAAATCCTCAAGACGCGCGTGCTGAGGACGGTGGTGGGAGGCAAAACGGTGTATGAGGCAAAGTGAAGCCTGCGGGCCGCGAGACCCGTGGGCGCTTCGGGAGCGCGCAGCGGCAGGCGGAGATGACTCACATCTCCAGCTCCTGCAAGGCCTGACGTCTCCGGTATGAGTCGCGCAGCAGCCAGGCCAGGTACAGCACGATCAGCAGATTGATCACCAGGATACCCAATTTGATCCATGTGGGATGCCGCACCAATTCATAGATCTCCACCGGAACGTAAAGCGTAGCGGAAACCAGGGCGAACCACTCCGCCCACTCCTTCTCCAGCCACAGGCCCGCGCCTTCCACAAAGCGGATGACCATGTACCCCATGGCCAGAGAAAAACCCAGAGCCAGGTCCTTCGGCGTGACGCCGCCCACCTTGTTTAACAGCCATCGGTAAAGATAGTGGTCTGGCGTGATGTGAAATATCCGGTGGAGCACGTGGAGCAGGTGTTCGGCCACGGAGTTCATGTCCTTGTGCAACAAGGTCAGAAACCAAATGCCGACGCCGAGGGCCAGCAGGCCTTTCCCGGCCTCCAGGATCGCGATACCTCGCAGACCAAAGTGCCGGACGAAGAATCCTTTGGGGTGGTGTTCCATTCAGGAAGAGATAAGTGAATTCTCTGGTCTTTTAGACTCCTGGGACGGGCCAAGTTTAACACGGTCTTCGCAAAACACATTTGACTCCCGGACCGCGCCTTGCCATGATGGTGCAATGGCAGAGCGGAATCTCAAGATTGCAAGATTCATTGGAGTAACACCCAGCCTGGCGTATTGCGACGTGTGCAGGCTCGCCTTTCGGACCCGGAAGGAGTTTCTCCAGGACGCCGACCAGGCCAAACAGCAGCTCCAGTCCGAATTCGACAAGCACGAGTGCAAACCGGACCCCCAGGCCGTGAACGACGCGCTTGTGCAACTCGAGTAAGCCGCTAAAAGCCCATCATCTCATGCAGCACCGCCGGGAAAGTCAAGCTATAATCCGCCGCATGTTCTCTAGATGGCTGATGCTTGCAACGCTTGTCGTGTGCGCGTACGCCTTTGCTCAGGATGAAAACGAGGGCTGGCTGCTCAAGTTCGGCGATTATGCGGTGAAAGAGGTCTTTGCGGGCAAGCCCGCTCGCCCACAGATCGTAGAAAAGAATCACCGCACCTTCCGCACGGTGATTACCGAAGCGGCCGCCAAAGGACCGAATTTTGCCGGTCATTACACTGTGGCCGAGTGGGGCTGCGGCTCCGGTTGCATGTCAGTGGCCGTGGTGGACGCAGCTACGGGCAAGGTATTCCCGGCGCCCTTTCAAATATTGACCATGCCCTTGGTGACAGGCGAAGACGCCCATGAGTTCAAGGGTGCGGTTTACCGTCTGAGGAGCAGGCTCTTCATCGCTGACGGTTGCCAGGAAGACAAGTCTTGCTCCACTTCTTACTACGAGTGGAAGGACGACAAGTTTGAGGTCTTGCGCGTCGAGCCCCGGCGTGGCCCCGAACAACCGGACGACTCATCCGAACAGTGAGCGCACGCGGGCAGCGCGGTATTCGAAGATCTTCTTCACGTCACGACGCACGAGCGCCCAATGCGCCAGGTCACCCAAAAGGCCTAACGGCAGTTGATAAAGGACCTCATCGGTGATGCGGGTACCGCCACTTTCTTCGGCAAAGCGGTGTGTGTGATGCCAGAGCTTGTAAGGCCCGCGGACTTGGACGTCTACGAACCGGTGCGGCGGCTCCCAGATAACGATTTCGCTGGTCCAGCCCAAGGGCAGTCCATGCACCTTGAGGCGGTAGTCGATCAGCGTTCCCTTCCGCACCACCTGGGGCCGTACTCGCAAGACGTTGAAACTGAGCCAGGGTGGCGTGATCGTCTGCAAGTTTTCTGCGCGTGAGAAAAACTCGAAGACCTGGCTGAGAGGTCGCGGAACCATCTGCTCGCGAACCAGCTTGTGAGACGATGTAGGCATTGTTGCGGCCGTTCACTGGCTACTTTTTGATGCACTCTCCGCAGGC
The DNA here is from genome assembly GCA_036380095.1 of Candidatus Angelobacter sp. Taxonomy (GTDB): domain Bacteria; phylum Acidobacteriota; class Terriglobia; order Terriglobales; family Acidobacteriaceae; genus Angelobacter. Next base: position 29,542 of record DASVFK010000244.1, read on the forward strand.
TATGGTGGGCTGATCGGAGACGCTGCCAGCCAGTCAGGCCCCGATCATTCCACACATACCTTTGCAGAATCGCCGAAAGTGGTTACACTGCCAGCGCCATGATCCGAAAAATTCTTCTCTTCCTGCTCGTCCTGGTGAGCGAGATGCCGGTGATCGCCCAATGCTGTCCGCAGAAACCACAGACAGAAAAACGTGGAGTCCTGTGGCAAAAACTCCAGGCCGACATCCGCCGCGTCGGCGAACAGCTTGATGGAGTGATGGCCGTGGCTGTTAAAGACCTCACCTCCGGCGAAGAACTCCTCATCCATGGCGATGAGATCATGCCCCAGGCCAGTTCCATCAAGATTGCCATGCTGGCTGATTTTTATCTGCAAGCCCAGCAGGGCAAGCTGAAACTCACGGACGAATACGTGGTGCGGAAAGAAGATCTGGTTCCGGGCAGCGATATCATGCTGGGACTCACGCCGGGCGCTACGCGGCTGACCCTTCGCGACCTGGCCACGATGATGGTTGCCGTGAGCGACAACAGCGCCACCAACGTGCTCATTGACCGCCTGGGGATCGACAACATCAACAACATGCTGGAAGGCCTCGGACTCCACACCACGCGCGTGCGCCGCAAGATGATGGACCTGAAGGCCGCCGCCGAAGGCCGTGAAAACGTCTCCACCCCGCGCGAGATGATGACCCTGCTGGAAACGGTCTATTCCGGAAAGCTGCTCAACAAGGAGATGACGGCCGACTTTATGAAAATGCTGAGCACGCACAAGGAGAGTTCCATGCTCCAGGGCCTCCCCGATGACGCCGTCGCCGCCAACAAGCCCGGCGAACTGGAGGCCGTGCGTAACGATTCGGGCATCGTCCTGGTCAAGAACCGGCCGTATATTCTCTGCGTGATGACGGCGTATCTCAAAGACGAGCGTGACGGCTCGGCTGCCATCCGGAAGATTGCCGCACTGACGCATAGCTACTTTGACCGCGTGGGACGGGCGTCAGAGTATGGGCGGGTAATTTCGCCGAAGTAAAGCCGAGGAAACGGGCAAACCTCATGTCAGAATTGATTTCACAACCAACAGCCAGTGTCGAAACACCTCAGCGGATTCACTCGGGAAAGATTCTTGCTGCCGCGCTGCTGACGGTGCTGGTGCCGGGGGCAGGGCACTTGATTTCCGCACGACGGCGAAGAGGCATTCTCCTTATCGTGTTCTTCGCAGTCTTGTTTGCGCTTTATTGGCCTTTACGCCTTCCTCAATACCAACTCGCGACTCTCCTCTTGATACTTTACGGGTTGGTTCTGTGTACGATTGCCGCATTCGACGTCGTCTACGCAAAGAGACCGGGCTGGATGCGGCCTTCGCGCCGGTGGATACCATTGGTCCTCTTGCTTGCGGCACTCGCTCTGTGGATACATAGCAACTTATGGCTTCGGGTAGCAGGGTTTGGGTTGTTTGCTGTGCCAAGCCGGTCCATGGAAAAGACGATAGTGGAAGGCGACCGCTTGATCGTTGATCTTAGGTATTACCAGAGCCGGGAACCTGCCCCAGGCGACATCATCATCTTTCGCAAGAATGGCTTGTTCATCGCAAAAAGGGTCATTGCGGTGGGCGGCAACACGATTGAAGGACGCGATGGAGAGGTACTCATCAACGGCCAAAAACTCATCGAACCATACGTTTTGCGGGAGGGCAACGCTTCGGTTGAACTAGACAACTTCGGCCCTGTGGCTGTTCCCACAGGCAAATTATTTGTGATGGGTGACAACAGAAACATCAGCTTAGACAGCCGCATGGGCGATTACGGCCCAATTGAACGTAAGGACGTATCTGGCAGGCCGCTGTATGTACTCAGAACACGCGACGGTGAACTCGGGCCAGACTTGAGATAAGGCGATCGGAAAAACGGTTTGCTTATCAGATAGGGTGCCTCAAGGCTGCTTCAAATATTCATCGAACCACGCCGCCACGCGTTCAATCCTGTCGCGCTGGTGTTCCGGGCTGGCGAAAGCGTGGCCCTCGTGCTCATAGACCACCAGCTCGGTCTTCACGCCCAGGGTCTTGAGCGCGTGCCAGAACTCAAACGACTGCGGCGTGGGGCATTCGCCGTCACTATCGCCCACCAGGACAAGCGTGGGCGTCTTGGCGCGCTTGATGAACGTAATCGGCGAACTCTTGGCATAGACCGCGGGGTCGTCATAGACCGAGGCGCCGAAGAACGGGATCATCCACTGGTCGATTTGATTCTCGCCGTAATAGCTCTGGTAGTTGGAGATGCCTGCGCCGGCCACGGCCGCGGCAAAGCGATTGGTCTGCGTGACCGCGAACATCGTCATGTATCCGCCGTAGCTCCAGCCGGTGATGCCGAGGCGGTGCTCGTCCACCGGCGCCTGCTTCAGGACCGCATCCACGCCCGTGAGAATGTCGCGCAGATCGCCGTAGCCGAAATCCTTGACATTGGCCCGGGTAAAGGCCTCGCCCTGGCCATAACTGCCGCGCGGGTTCGGCATAAAAACAAAATAATCAACGGCTGAGAGTGCCAGAGCAAAGCTGCCTGACCCCGGCCAAGCGGAGCGCACCATGGCGCTTGGCCCGCCATGTACTGAGACCACCATGGGATATTTCTTTGCCGGATCGAAGTTGCGCGGCTGGATCAGCCAGCCCTGGAGATTGAAACCTTCATTTTGCCAGCGAATGCTTTGCGCTTCGCCCCACGCGGGCTTGATCCCCGCGTTGCGCGAGGTGATCTGTTTCCAGTTGCCAATCGTGCCGGACCAGACTTCCGGCGGCCGGCTGAATGATTGGCGGATCACCGCCGAGCTCTTTCCGTCTGCCGAAAGCGATACCGCCGTGCCCCAGCCGCCCGCGGTAATGCTCTCGGCGCCGCGCCACAAAGTCTCACTCTTCCCCGTGGCCGGCTCCACAGTGGCGATGCCGGTATCGCCGTCCACGTCTTCTCCAAAGATGATCTTTTGTCCACCGGGCGCCCAAGTGAGCCAGTTGGCGGAGGCTTTCATCTCGGGGGTGATGTTGCGCGCCTCGCCGCCGGAAGCGGACATCAGGAATATATCGCCGCCCACCGCGGGTTCGTCGCTCATTAGGCCTGAGATGAACGCGATGGCCTTGCCGTCTGGAGACCACGCTGGATTCGCCACCTGCAGCACCGGCTTGTGGATAGACTTCATCGCGCCGCCGCGCGCATCGAGCAGGTAGATTTGCGCAATGTACCAGTTGTTGTCGCCGTTGCCGGGTGCGGCCGTGGTCACGAACTGTTTGCTGTCCGGCGACCAATCGTATTCATACACGTACATGTCCGGCGGAGAAATTTGCGAGAGCTTGTGTGTAGCCACATCCACCAGGGCAAGCCGCTGCTCGAAGTTGTCCTCTTGAATCACGCCGGTGCGCGCGGCTTCTGCCACCAGGGGACCGGCGGCGCGGACTGCGTTCTCTGTGAACAAGAACCCCAGCGTTTTGCCGTCCGGCGACCACCGCGGCGAGGCCACAAACCCTTTGACGCTGGTCAGCTTGCGCGCGGAACCGCCGTTCGTGCCGGCAATGTAAAGCTGCTGCTGCCCGGGGCCGGCTGCATCGGAGAGAAAGGCGAGTTGTTTGCTGTCCGGCGACCATGCCACCGAGTCATCGTCGTGCATGGCGCCTGCGCTTCCCGCGCTGATCTGCCGCGGCCGCGAACCGTTGATTTCTGCCAACATGATGACTGATCCGCCCGCCAACTCTTCCACCCAGGCCAGTTGCTTGCCATCGGGAGAGACCGCTACCTGCTTGAAGTTCTTGCCGGCGAACAACGTGGACACCACCTCGCCCATGCGTGACTTGGCGTCGGCGAGGCTGGACTCTCGCTTGGAGGTTTTCACTTCCTGAGCAACCGTGACGGGGCCAAAGGTCAACAGGCAGAACAGGCACAATAGGACGGTGGCGGGCCGCATCGGGCGTTTCATCAAGGGCACTCCTGGATCAGGTTGGAGCACTCAATATAGCTGTGTCGCAAGGCACGGGCAAGGCGAACGCGGTCTTGGACTTATGATATTCTCCTGCTCAACATGTTCATACGGTCCAGCATTCTTGCAGTTTTCCTCGTACTCGTATCCTTTGCCGCTGCCCAGCGGACGGGGCAAGCTACACACCAGCCAGGAAAACCTGGCCCTCCCACCGAGGAGGACCTGGCGCAGGCGGAAGCCGCCAGGACGGCGCAGGCCACCATCAACTGGGACAAGGCGAGTTCGCCGGGCATTAAGGTCCGCCTGGAATTGCTCAAGAAGGGGATGGTGAATGGCAAAGCGATGGTGGATTACAGGGTCAAAGTGGAAGGGGCACCCCACGATAAGCTCTATAAGCTCACGATCTGGCCTGTGACCGTAGCGAATCCCCTTGCCATGATGGACGGCTTGGCCATCGGGACGGACGGGACCGTCATGTGTCCGGCCGATTCCGATAAGAGTTGCGCCCAGCGCTTTAAAGGAAAAGAAGTGCACCTGACGTATTCGCCGGAGATCGGCGAAATCTTCCGCCAGGCCCTGATTTCAGAAGACAATCAGTCGCGGATATTTTTCTCGATGGTCCCCGCGCCGATCGTCCAGAACGACAAATCGTGCAGCCTGGAGGCGGTCCGTCTCAGCCCTTCTTTTGAGTTGGCGCTGGTCCGGGGCAAGGGGTTCACTCCCGGCGAGCAGCTCAGCGTGCACACCCAGTCTTATCAGGAAGTCCATAGCGTACCCGCAAAGGCGGACGCACAAGGCGAGTTTTTCCTCTCCATCACGCCTTCGGTGAAGGGCAGGACCAGCGGCGTAATCGAGATTTCCGCCAAGGGCGCCGCGTGCTCGCCGGTCATCTCTTTTAATTGGGGGCTGTGATCCGCCTGGCAGGATGGAGTTCCATGAAGAACAGATTTGTTCTCGCTGCGTTGGTTTTTGCCGCGCTCCTTCTTGGCGCCGCCTTCCTCCCTGCCACGGATGGACCTCGCCCGCTCTTGATCGTCCTGAGCAAACCGGCAGCCAAGGCGCAGTTGGTTGACCCGGCGACAAAGAAGGTGATCGGCGAAATACCGACGGGCACGGGACCGCACGAGGTCGCAGTCTCCGCCGACGGCAAGTTGGCCTTCGTGGCCAATTACGGCGACCAGACGCCTGGAGAGAGCATCTCCGTGATCGACCTGGCGGCACACAAAGAGCTGCGGCGCGTAAACCTGGGCGCGTTGCGCCGGCCTCACGGGATCCTGGAAAGCAAAGGCAAGATCTACTTCACCGCGGAAAACAACAAAGTGGTGGCGCGCTACGACCCCGCGGCCGATCGCGTGGATTGGCTCATGGGCACCGGCCAGGACACCACGCACATGCTGGTCATGACCAAAGACCAGTCGCTAGTCTTCACGGCCAATATCCGTTCTGACAGCGTCACCGTGCTGGAGCCGGTGGGTCCCGGCGTGAACTGGCGCGTAACGGTGATTCCCGTGGGCAAAGGACCGGAGGGAATTGATCTCTCTCCCGATGAGAACGAGGTCTGGACAGCGCATTCCGTCGACGGCGGCGTGAGCATCCTTGATGCGAAAGCGAAGAAGGTCATCGAGACGATTCCCGGGCTCACTAAGCACTCCAACCGGCTCAAATTCACGCCGGATGGCAAGCTGGTGCTGATTTCCGACCCGGAGGCAAACCAGGTGCTGGCGCTGGATGCAAAGACACGCAAGCTGCTGCAGCGCATCACGGTTCCCGCGGGACCGGTGGGCATCCAGATCACGCCCGACGGTCGGCAAGCCTACGTGGCATGCTCCGGAGCGGCGCAAATCGCGGTGCTCGACCTGAGCAAGCTCACGGTGGCGGGCACCATCGACGTAGGGCCTGGGCCAGACGGCATGGCCTGGGTGCAATAGCTTTGCGTCGTTGAATCGGCAGTGGCTTAGTGCGCCGCGGCTCGCTCCAAGTCCGCCGCCGCTGAATCAATGGCCGCTGCGTAGCTTTCAAGAGCCTGGCCCACACGCGCCACTTCCCTTTCCGCTTCCTGATAGCGCTTCTCCTCGATGCCTTCGCGCACGCCCGGCAGGGTCTTGGCGCCATAGCCGGTGTAAAAACCCGGCGCGTAGATCAAATGCTTGTACCAGGAACGGCGCGGCAGGCCGTCCGGGTTGGTGAGCTTGCGTTCGGTTTGGATCAGCTTATCGTTCAGCGATTGCAACGCGGTCGTTGAGGCGGCGCCTCCTCCGGCGATGAAGGCTTTCATGGCCTTGGCATAGCGTTCGGCGCTGCGATCGAGGGCGGCCTGCGCATTATCGAGCGGAGCAAAATTGATGAAGGGCGGCGCTTCTTGCTTGGGTGGCGCAACCGTGGGTCGGCGCGGATCGGAGACCAACGCGTACACTCCGTC
>DASVFK010000245.1:0-9253 GCA_036380095.1 Candidatus Angelobacter sp.
GGTCCCAAAGATGAACTGCTGCAACGTGCGTCCCAGCACCTGCGCCGGAATGTCTTTACGCACCTGCCCCAGCTTTTGTCCCCGCTCCAGCATGGCGACCACGGTCTGCCGTGCCTGCAACATCACCGCCTGCAGGCGTCCGCCGATCACGGGGTCGGTCAGGGCCAGACCGAAGAAGCTGCGCACGATCTTGGGCGCGCGAATCACCATGCGCAGCAGACCGTGGGCAAAATCGGTGAGAGCTGCCCGTACGTCTTGCGTCTCCGGTATGGTGGCCCTGAGCTGAACGAACTGCCGGCCTACCGACTCAAAGATCGCTGCGAGCAGCGCATCTTTCGTGGGAAAGTAGTTGAAAAACGTTCCTTTGCCCACGTCAGCCGCCTCGGTGATTTCTTCGACCGTGGTTTCCAGATAGCCGTGCGTGGTGAACAACTGCAGGGCCGCATCCAGAATTCGCTGCTGCGTCTCTGCCCGGCGGCGTTCCCGCCGTCCTGCTTCCTGAACCGCTGTCTGTCCATTTCCTGGCATTCCATGACTATAAGCCATATATGACCGTTAGTCAAATTTGACCAATGGTCCCTTTGTTTCAGATTTCTGGGCATGGGAGGGCAAGTGGCAGGCGAATCGCCGGTCAGCTGCCAGGCGCGAGATCGGAGAGGATCTTGAGCAACACAACTCAAGAAGCACTTTGCCTGGATCACTCTCGACCACCGGGGAAGAGGCTATACCGTTTTCAGGGTCGGTCTTGACAGTGTGGCACAGACACTCCTGTCTGTGCCGGCATTCCTCAAGATGTCGTTGAGCACAGGCACGAGTGCCTGCCACACAAATCAGGTGGCCGTGTAGACCGGACCCTGCAACTGGTGTAGGTCCAGAGTGCTAAATGCTGAGTGCTGAGAGTGATTTAGCGGCTTGCCGCCATCTTTCTTACCATGGCGAGCACCAGCTTGCGGTCACTATCATTCAGGTTTGAGGTATAGCGGCGAATCTGGCTCAGGAACCGGACTTCATCTTCGGTGAGCCGCGGCAGGTTTCTTGAACCGCCGTTGGAGTGATGATGGTCAGAAAAAAACTGGCCCAGCGGAACATCCATGGCGCCGGCAATCTTGGCCAGCGTGTCGAGCGAGGGAATCGTGTGCCCGTTTTCCACGCGCGAGAGGTAACAACGCAGCAGGCCGGTGCGTTTCTCGATGTCGCCCTGCGACATCCCTTTTTGCAGCCGGTAGTTCCTGATTGTCTCGCCGATATTCATGCTGATTGAAAAAGTTTGAAACTCTTTAAGAATGCCTGTCTTGGGGTTGCGTGAATAGTAATCAGAGCTGGCCGTTTGTGCAAGCACAATTTTTGCGTGCAGCGGGGCGAATTCCACAGACTTATTCACAAAGAACTTCTCATTGCGCCGTGCTGCGATGCGAACGCGGGGCCTTTGTCAAATCAGAAATTTCCAGTTGCAAATCAGTAAACGTCTGCGATCTTGCCGATAGCCTAAGAACAAATTGTTCAGACTGCACGCTGTGCTTCCGAGCTAGATGCCAGTTCAATCTCCATGAACAATGTATGCTCCACGGGACTTGCGTAATAAGGCGCAATGGTCCTGAAGCCCAACTGCCGGTACAGAGCAATTGCCTCATCCATCTTGCCCGGCACAGTGTCCAGACGCATCTTCAGATATCCGAGGTCATGGGCTTCACGAATCAGTCTCAGCGCCAGCGTGCGGCCAATGGCATGCCCGCGAAATCCAGGACGGACAAACAGCCGCTTCATCTCACAGACTCCCGATTCATGCAAAGGACGGAGAGCCCCCATCCCGGCGATCTGCCCGTTCCACAGAGCCAGCAGAAGGCGTCCATGGGGAAGCGCATATTTACCGGGCAAAGTGCGCAATTCTTCGTCAAAGCCCTGAAAGCACAGGTTGAATCCGAGCGATTGGGCATATTCCAGCATGAGCTCGCGAGCTGCCTCAATGTGCTCAGGAGTTTCCGCGTGGATGATGGCCAGCATAGGGCCTCCCCTCTGCCTTTACCGCGCTTCGCTGCCGACCAGCCGATCAATCATCCGGTCATGCCAGCGCGAGAAAACCAGCAGCGCAACCATAGCTCCGATCAACGCGGTTGCCATGTCTTCCTGCGTGTCCCAGGGATCGCCCTGAGTGCCCAGGAACGCGTCACCGGCGGAGCCGGTGGCCACGGAAACCCTCCACTCCAGCAGTTCGTAAGCTGCGCTGATGGCCAGGCAGATGCTTATTACGATGAACGAGAGCCATCCCCGTCGCAAAACAATTTTCCTGCGCAAAAGCACTTCCCGCGCCACCAGCGCCGGGACAAAGCCCTGGGCAAAATGGCCCAGCCGGTCGTAGTGGTTGCGGGCCAGATGGAAGTGGTCGCGGACCCAGTTGCCCAGCGGCACCTCGGCATACGTATAGTGTCCCCCGACAAAGAGAATGCACGCGTGAATGGTTATCAAAATGTAAACAAAGGTCGTGAACTGGAACTTTGGGTACGTCAGCGCAAGAATGGCCAGGGCGATGAGCGCGGGGAAGACCTCAAGTACCCAGGTAAAGTAGTCATGCGGATGGATTGCCGACCACGCCAGCACGGCAAAGAAGGCACACAGCAGAAAGACCAAGGCCGGTTTTTGCGATTGCGCCATGTATTCATCCCATCAACATTCCGCCGTTCACCTTGAGCACGTGGCCGGTGATGTAGCTCGCTTCCTCAGATGCAAGAAAGCGCACGGCATGGGCCACTTCCATGTCCGTGCCGGGGCGGCCCAGCGGAATCATATCGGCGACCTTGGCCTTCAACTCCTCGGAAAGTCCTTCCGTCATCGCGGTCTCGATATAGCCGGGAGCCACAGCGTTCACCGTGATGCTGCGCGATCCAACTTCCCGCGCCAGCGCCATGGTAAAGCCGATCAGGCCGGCCTTGGAAGCGGCGTAGTTCGTCTGTCCCGCCTGGCCCATCTGCCCGAACACGCTGCTGACGTTGATCACGCGTCCCCAGCGCTGCTTGAGCATGGAGCCGATCACCGCCTGGGTGCATAAAAATGCGCCACTCAGGTTGGTCTGCAGCACCGAGTCCCAGTCTGAGCGCTTCATGCGCATCAACAGGGTGTCCTTGGTCACGCCGGCGTTGTTCACCAGGATATCGATCTTGCCGAAGCGCTCCAGGGCGGCCTTGACCGTGGCCTTCACGTGGTCTTCCTGCGCTACGTCCAGTTGAAAGGTTGCAGCCTGCCCGCCGCGTGCTTCCACTTCCTTCGCGACCGCAGCCAGCTTTTCCTGATTGCGCGCCGCCAGCGCCAGGCTTGCTCCGCCTTCCGCCAGCGCCAAGGCACAGGCGCGGCCGATCCCTTGCGACGCGCCGGTGACCAGGGCCACGCGGCCCGAGACTCCTGCCATGGGAGTGGCTCTCCTCTCCAGAAACATCAGAAGGCGAAATTATACGGAAAAACTCAAACCGCGGTTTTTTCTTGGCGCAGCACCGGCTGGGGGACCAGGTCGTCCTTGAAGACCAGGCGCAACAGCGGGGGCGCGATCAGCGTAGTCACTCCAGTCATCAGGACCACCAGAGCATAGGCGCTGGCGGGAATGGCATTCATCTGCAGGCCCACCAGGGCGACGATCAACCCGACTTCGCCCCGCGGCACCATGCCCACGCCCACGCGCAGGGCTGTCTTCCATCCTTGTGCCCATCCTGACGCCAGCACGGGCAAGCCGCAACCCACCAGCTTGGAGACAATGGCCAGCAGGCAGATGATGACGGCGGAAACCGCCAGCCTCGAATCAAACACGCCGGGGTTCAGGCGCGCGCCCATGGTGAAGAAGAAAAACGGCGCCAGAAATTCGTTGATGGCAGAGACCCGCGGCAGCAGGTTCCAACGCGGCGAGTATTCGGCAAAGGCCAGCCCGGCGAAAAAGGCGCCGATGATGGCGGCCATGCCGATCTTCACCGCCGCGTACGAGAGGCCGAGACAGATGGCCAGAGCAATCACCAGCGGCGCGTCATGGGTGGACATCCGCTCCAGTCCCGGCTCCATGCGCCGCACCACACGCGGCGCGTAAAACAGCATGACCAGCGCGAAGGCCACCGCTTCAATCGCAGTGATCAGCAGCTGCACCCAGGCGCTACCGGTGGTGGAGGCCAGGCCCACCACCACGCCCAGCAGGATCATGCCCAGAATGTCGTCAAACACGGCCGCGCCCAGGATGATGCGCGCCGCACGCGTCTGCAGCACGCGCATATCGCCCAGGACGCGCGCGGTGATGCCCACGCTGGTGGCCACCATGGCCGCAGCCACGAACGTGGCTTCATGGGGCGAGTGCTCGCGCGCGATGATGTAGACAAAGCCGAGCGCAAAGGGCGCCACAATCCCCGCCAGCGCGACATAGAGCGAAGTACGGCCGACGCTGAGCAGTTCCTTGGGATGCGTCCCCAGCCCCACGGTGAACAGCAGGAAGATCGCCCCGGCTTCTCCTACCGAATACATGGCCGGCGAGGGGACCACCAGCGAAAATCCGAATGGTCCGATGATCACGCCCGCCAGGATCTCGCCCAGCACCGCGGGCAGGCGCAGCCGTTCAAAGACTTCGCCGAAGAGCTTGGCCCACACGAAGATTGCGAACAGTTGAAACAGAAATGGATCTTCAGCATGCATTGACGCTTACCCGGCGCAGGACCCGCCAACAACTTAAACCCGGCCCGCAGCGGTTTGCCACAAAAATCGGGGGCCGCTGCGCGAAAGATATGCCTGTGTGGATGGTTTTCCCTACATTTATCCATATCCAGCTACTCTCGATTTTTCCCGCAGCTACCCTGACTTCTGCCATCCTAGTTTCCGCAGGCGATGGATACAGAGATCAAACGAGCGACTTTTGCCGGCAGGAACAGCAGGCTTCGCCGGGCGCACCCCATGATCGGCGGGCTAATTTGCGGCATAGCGGCTTTAGGCGTGAGCGGCATCGCCTCCGGGCACTCGTGGCAGAACGTTGTACCATTAGGTTTCACCGTTGTGCTGCTCGCGATGGCGTTTGTTTTTGGCACGCGCGCCGGCATCGTGGGCAGCCTTGTGGCCGCGGTGGTGTTCGCGGCATTTCTTTTTTCTCCAGTGCGGAGCGTGCATGTGACCAGCGAAGCCGCGCGCTCCAACCTGGGATGGATGCTGCTCATCGGCATCTCGTTCTCTTTGCTCTTCGCGCCACCCTCGTCCCGGTGGGACCGCCGCTAGGCGCGAAAACGCCACCTGCCGGTTGTGATGAAACAACGGAGCCGGGCTGCAGGGCATCCTAAGAGTTTTCAGGAGGTTCGCGGACCAGGTTGTTGTGACGCCGGGAAAGCGAGAGGAGGCGTGTTAATGGCGACAGCACCGCAAGCAGCGCCTCCGCGCCAGCGCGTTGCGCGAGATCCGTTCCGGTTCAATTCCGGAGCCCACCTCATGAGGATCGGCAGGGAACGGGCGACGAATCTTGAGGAACTGCTCGATGCCGTGCGCACCTGTCCTGATGCTTCCATTTTTCAGCACACCTTCCAGACGCTGGAAGAGCACCACTTCATCCAGAAAGGATTTTCCAACGACTTTTCTCACTGGGCGTTTGCCGCCTGCAACGAAGTGGAGCTGGCGGAGCGGCTGGCGTCGCTGGACATCCGCGAGTTCACCTCGATCAGCGCGTTGCGCGAGCGCCTGGTCCACATTATCCAGAGCTACCTGCAAAAGAACCCGCGCGCGGCCACGCGTCCGGCCATGGAGCCGTTTTACCTGATGGCGGCCGACCTGGTGGTGGTGCCCACGCCGTATGTGGCGCACAACCTGGAAGAGTTCGCAGACGGGTTGCGCAAGGTGAGCATTCACAGCATCTACTACCACTTCATCGATGCCCGGCTCAGGTTGAAACTCAACAATAACGACTTTTCCCTCTGGCTGGAGCGTGAGTTGGATTTGAAACCGGCGGCGGACCGCCTCAACCAGATTGACATCTATACCTCGTCGCTTGAAAGCGTGCGCCGCAGTATTCTGCGAGTCATTGAAGCGGAAATCGCCAGGCCAGGATGAAGGCGGCAAGGACGCCGGGCACGAACGATCTGGTGTAAGGGAACAAAGACGAAACTGGGTGAAAGATGGAGAAAGACAAAGATCTGGAACGCGGCCGCTCGACCACAACAGAGGACAAACCAGTCTCTGCTGAGCAGTCCGGCGCTGCCCCTGCCGAAGCGCCCGCGCCCGTCAAGGGCAAGGAGCGCCGCTTCCGGCAGACGGATTTGCCGCCCCACTTCATCGAGCGGCGCAAGTATCCCCGCATCAAGACGGAGCCTCCGCCTCCGCCCCCGCCGCCTTGCTTTGAAGATTACGGTCCAATCATCGGCCAGCCGGAGCTGGATGAGATCCGCTTCCTGGCCCGCGGCCTGAAGGGCAAGACGGTGAAGATGGTGAACTCCACCGCGGTGGGCGGGGGAGTTGCGGAGATCCTCAACCGGCTGGTCCCGCTCTTGAACGAACTCGAGGTCCCCACGCGCTGGGACGTGATCACGGGCGGCAACGATTTCTATGAAGTCACCAAGGGCTTTCACAACGCGCTGCACGGCGGCGAATACAATCTCACGCCGGCCATCCAGGACATTTTCATGTCTTACAACGAGCAGAACCGCCAGCGCATGGAGTTCAAGGAAGACCTGGTGGTGATCCACGATCCCCAGCCGGCGGGGCTGATCCGCTCCAAAGAGGAGTCGCATGCGCGCTGGATCTGGCGCTGCCACATCGATCTTTCCAACCCGCATTCCGGGGTGTGGGAGTTCCTGAAGCCGATGGTGGAGCAATATGACGCGACGATCTTCTCCGCCCCGGCGTTCACGCGGCAGCTCTCCGTGCCGCAGTATCTGTTTTTCCCGTCCATCGATCCATTGTCGGAAAAGAACAAGGACCTGGAAGAGAGCTACATCGACAAAGTGTGCGACGATTTTGGCGTTGACCGCTCGCGGCCGGTGATCACGCAGATTTCCCGCTTCGACCGCCTGAAAGACCCGGTAGGCGTGATTGAGGCCTACAAGCTGGTGAAGAAATACGTCGACTGCCAGCTTGTGCTGGCCGGAGGCGGCGCCACGGACGATCCTGAAGGCGCGGTCGTGCTGCAGGAAGTGATCGACGCCGCGGGCGACGATCCGGATGTGATCATCTTGAATCTGCCGCCGTGGTCGGCGTTGGAGATCAACGCGCTGCAGCGGGCCTCCACGGTGATCATCCAAAAGTCGCTGAAAGAAGGTTTCGGGCTCACCGTGACCGAAGGCCTGTGGAAGCAGAAACCGGTAGTGGCCGGCGCGGTTGGCGGCATTCCTTCGCAGATCATCCACAAACTCACCGGCGTACTGGTGCACTCGGTGGAGGGCTGCGCCTACCAGGTCCGCTACCTGCTCACGCATCCTGAGTTCGCCGCCCAGCTGGGCAGGAACGGGCGCGAGCACGCGAAAGAAAATTTCCTGATCACCGTGAACCTGAAACGCTGGTTGCTGCTCTACCAGGTCCTTCTCGGCATGGCCATGCCGGGCAAGACAGCCTGAGCGCGTGGGAGTACCTGCCGGGCCCAGCATCTCCGGGCAGCCCTCAAAACTTCTCCCTCCGGCAATCATCGCGGCAGGGCCTTGCATCACTAGGACCGTTGGAGCAGGAAACGGCCTGCGGAGCTCTCCTCTCTTGAGAGCGGGCTGTTCCCAATATGGCAGCACAGTTGGAGGCAAGCATGTTTCGACCACCAGCTCCCATCATTGCAGCTGTTCTCTTGATCTGCCTGGCAATGAGCGCGTGTGGCGGCATGACGAATGACACATCCATGGTCCGCCAGCTCGAAAGCATTACGGTCACGCCGCAATCGGCGATGGCCCAAAACTTCACCAACAAGCAAGTCCAATTCACGGCCACCGGCCACTTCAACATGGCGCCCATGGCGGCCATGCCGCAGGTTGTCTGGTCACTTTCCGATCCCATGACCATGACTATGCCCATGGGTGTAACCATCAACAGCAGCGGCATGGCCCAGTGTCTGACCTTTAGCGGGACCGTGACGGTCACAGCGTCTGCTCCCATGGATCCCGGTATGCCGGTCTCAGGCATGGGAATGGGAATGGGCATGGGGATGGGCAGCCCAACGATCAGTGGTTCGGCGCAACTGACGTGCCCGTGAAGCTCAGCGGTAGGTAAGCGGCATCCATTCAGTGCCGCGCTTGATGGCCAACTGGATGGGGCGCGGCGGGCCTTTCTTCGGCACGGTCACCTCGGCCCACAGTTCATCGCCGCGGTTGAGGCGCGGCGTCTCCGCATGCTCCGCGATGAAGAACGTAACTCCGGGGTTCAGCAAATAGACGTCCGGCGCGGCTTGCGCAGGACGACCCGCTCCCCAGGTGGCAAGGTACGTACCAGTGTTTCTGTCTTCTGATGGAAGTGCGATGAGGCGCCCATTCTCTACCGCCAAGCGAACGTATTGCGGCACATACTGTCGGGGGCCGGAGCCGAATCCCTTGAACTCCGGCGCATGTACCTCGAGGCTCAGAGTGAAATATCGGCCGCGAATGGGCTCATCGGGGTCGACTGAGCCGGTGCGCACCCACACGCGCGGCCGATGAGCGCGATCATAGAGCAGCTTCCCGCCCAAACTCAGGACAATCGCCAAATGGAGCGCAGCCACGACAACTCCCTTCACGAAGATGTTCATTGCTCACCTCCTCGCCCCGCGGCAGCCCGTGCGATCAAGTCAGCGCGCAGGCGATTGAGCACCCATCCTCCGGCCAGGAAGATCACGCCCATCAAAATCAGTCCCATGGAGCGGCCCAGCTTGTCCAACACATCAGAGAAGTAGAACGTGATCACGACAAGGGCGAAGAGTGCGGTGCCGTAGTTGATGAACAACCTGCGGTTTTCGCGCACTCCCCAGAAGCACAAAGCGCAAGCGCCAAGTCCCACCCAAAGGTAGATCCATACGTTATGTTCCGGGTATTCTCCGCGGCTGATCAGGCTGAGGGCCAGAATCCACAGCGCCACGGCGAAAATGGGAACGGACCGCTTCTTGCGGGTGTATGCCGCGATGGCAAAAGCCGGGAGATATGCGGCGCTGTATCCCACGATCTGCAGGCTTACAGGCAAGCGCGGACCGCTCCCCTGAAAAATCCAGCGCGTGGATTCCGCGCTACCGATCACGTCGAGTATGGAAGGCATCAAGCCGAGTGCGCCCACCCACACCAACCCTGCTCGCAAGGGCCGGTTCCGTTCCCGT
>DASVFK010000246.1:0-3411 GCA_036380095.1 Candidatus Angelobacter sp.
CCGCGTCCCGAAGCCGGACTACGATCGCATCTACCAGCATTTCAAGAGCCAGACGGACACGGAACACGAAGAAGTCGTCGCCGCGCAGGGACTCCACATTCTCGGAACCGAGCGCCACGAGGCGCGACGCATCGACAACCAGTTGCGTGGACGCGCCGGCCGCCAGGGCGATCCCGGTTCGTCGCGTTTTTACCTCTCGCTCGAAGACGACCTGATGCGCATCTTCGCCAAGGCGTGGGTTTCCACGCTGCTGCAGAAGCTGGGCATGGAAGAGGGCGTGCCCATTGAGTCGCGCATGATCTCCAAGCGCATTGAGGCGGCGCAGAAGGCCGTGGAGGCGCAGAACTTTGAATCGCGCAAACACGTGCTGGAATACGACGACGTGATGAACAAGCAGCGCGTGGCGGTCTACGGGCTGCGCAAGGAGCTGCTCTCCGGAATCGACCAGAAGGACCTGATCCTGGAAGATTACGTGGGCGGAATGGTGGCCGAGGCGCTGGACCGCTTTGCGCCGCGCAACATCCATGCCGACCAGTGGGACATCGATGCCCTGAGCAAGTATCTTCTCGAGCAGTTCGGCCTGGACATGGCCAAGCAGGGAATTGACGCCGACAAGCTCAATCGCCAGGAACTGGGCGACGCGATCTTTGACAAACTCAAAGAAATCTATGACGCCAAGGAAAAACAGATTGGCGCAGAACAAATGCGCTACCACGAGCGCATGATCATGCTCAGCGTGCTGGACACGCAGTGGAAAGACCATCTGCTGAACATGGACCATCTGAAGGAAGGCATCGGCCTGCGCGGTTATGCGCAGCGCGATCCGCTGGTGGAGTACAAGCGCGAGTCGTTTGACATGTTTGAAAGCATGATGCAGCGCTTCCAGGAAGAGACGGCGCGCTACCTCTTCCACATGCAGATCATGGAAGCGCCTTCAGCGCCGGTGACCGTGGCCGCCGCCGGAGATGGAGACGGCGCAGAAAAGGCCGCTGCTGCCGTCACGGGCATAGGCCGTCGCCGCGCGCAGACCTCCGTGGACGACCTGGAAGCGCAGTTCCAGCGCCGCAAGAAACGCGAACTGCAGGAAGCACGCATGGCCGGAGCGAATGGAGGCTCCGCGCCGCAGCAGGTAGTGCGCGGAGGGGCCAAGGTGGGCCGCAACGATCCTTGTCCTTGCGGCTCGGGCAAGAAGTACAAGAAGTGCCACGGAGCGGGAGCGACGGCGTAAGGGCAGCAATTAGCAGTTAGCCATTAGCAATTAGCTGGCGTGTTGTGGGGTTCAGAGCGTCAGCACGCCTAGAGAGCAAGCCGCAGCTGGGGTCAATAAGCTTCTCGCATTCACTCGCCAAGCCAAACAAAGGGCCATTCCCCGTCAAGGTTCACCCCAAGCAAACTCACGAACACAAGAAAGAGCCAAAAAGCAAAATAGCAATTAGCCAAACATGCTCAAGGCTAATTGCTATTTGCCAATTGCTAGCTGCCGGTTTAGCGGTTGCCGCGATCGCCGCCGCCACCACCGCCGCCGCGAGGACCACGGTCGCCGCCACCGCCGCCACGCGGTCCGCGTCCACGACCGCCACGACCACCGTGTCTGCGTCCGCCGCCGCCACCACCACCACGGGGTCCGCGGTCGCCACGGTCGCTGCGCGGGCGATCAGGGCGTGCACTGGTTGCGCCCACGGTCTCGCGGTTGGCATCTTCGCGATTGAAGTTAGGTTCGCCTTCTTCATCGGCGAAGTCGCCGCCGCCTTCAAACGTAATGGTTTCTTCGCCGCCGGCGCGAGGTTCAGGCGCCTCTTGTCCATCGCCCGGGTGCGCGTGAACCGGTTCGCCGGCCTCGCCGCCGCGCGCCGCTGCCATCTTGGCGCGTTGCTCGCGAAGGATGGCCTTGCGCGAGAGCTTGATGCGATTGCCTTCAATGCCCAGGACTTTCACCAGCACCTGGTCACCTTCCTTGAGTTCGTCGGTCACGTCTTTCACGCGATGCTCGGCGATCTCGCTGATGTGCAGCAGGCCGTCTGTTCCGGGAATGATCTCGACGAACGCGCCGAACTCAGCGATCCGCACCACCTTGCCCAGGTAGGTCTTGCCCACTTCGGGCACCGCGGTGAGGTCGTTGATCATCTGGATGGCTTTCTGCGCGGAAGGCCCGTCGCTGGAAGCCACGTTGACCTTGCCGGTATCGTCCACGTCGATCTTGACGCCAGTCTGGTCGATGATGCTGCGGATCATTTTGCCGCCCGGCCCGATGAGGTCGCGAATCTTGTCCACTGGAATCTGCAGCGTGTAGATGCGTGGAGCAAAAGTGGAAATGTTCTCGCGTCCGCCCGTGATGATCTCTTCCATCTTGTCCAGGATGAACATGCGCCCGCGCCGCGCCTGCTCCAGCGCTTCATGCATGATCTTGGAGGTGATGCCCATCACCTTGATGTCCATCTGCAGCGCGGTAATGCCTTTGCGAGTACCGGCGACCTTGAAATCCATGTCGCCGTAGTGGTCTTCTGCGCCGGCGATGTCAGTGAGAATCGCATAGGAATCCGGCTCTTTGACCAGGCCCATGGCAACGCCCGCGACCGAAGACTCGAGCGGAACACCCGCATCCATTAGCGAGAGCGAAGCGCCGCAGACGGAGGCCATGGAAGAAGATCCGTTGGACTCCAGAATGTCTGAGACCACGCGGATGGCATAAGGCCATTTTTCTTCCGGCGGCAGCACAGCGGAAATCGCACGCTCCGCCAGAGCGCCGTGGCCGATTTCGCGCCGGCCTACGCCGGTCATGCGGCCCACTTCGCCCACGGAGAACGGCGGGAAGTTGTAGTGCAGCATGAAGCGCTTTTTGGTCTCGCCTTCAAAGCGCTCGATGCGCTGCATGTCGTCCGGCGTGCCCAGCGTGGTGGTGACCAGCGCCTGGGTTTCGCCGCGGGTGAAGATCGCTGAGCCGTGCGTGCGCGGAAGCGCGCCCACTTCGATAGAGATGGGCCGGATCTGGTCAAACTCGCGGGCATCCGGACGGCGGCGCTTGTGCGTAACCTGGTCGCGGAAGATGCGCTCGCGCAGGGCTTCATAGTAGTGGCTGAGCTTGTGGGCCGCTTCCTCGTCATCCTCGGGGAGCTCGGCTTTCAAACGGTCTTTGATTTCCTTGACCAGGGTGTAGCTTTCGAGCTTGGGATGTTTTGCGGTGTCCAGCGCGTCGGCGAGTTCGCTGCCGATTTTGGCTTTGAGCTGATCGTAATAAGCCTGGTCGAACTCCGGCGGCGCGACTTCCATCTTCTTTTTGCCCGCGCGACCGGCAAGATCGATGATGGCGGCGCAGATTTTCTTGATCTGGTCGTGCGCGAATTCAATGGCTTCCAGGACCCGGTCTTCCGAGATTTCCTTGGCGCCGGACTCCACCATCACGATGCCTTCCGC
>DASVFK010000247.1:0-5850 GCA_036380095.1 Candidatus Angelobacter sp.
TTACCCCGGCGGCGCCGCCGCAGCCTTAGCTCCATGGGAAAAGTCGAGCGTTCGTAACTACCATGAGTGAGACCCTGGTCGGCCATCAGCGCGGATTCGGGGTGGGGTCTTGGTTTTCGTCAAGTGGGCTTTTCACCGCGCCTCCGCGTCTTCGCGCTGAAGATGCCTCACTCGCTTCCCAACATCCCACGTATCTTCTAGACTTCTACCCATGATCACCGGAGCGCACTTCCTTCTCTATAGCAAGGACCCGGACGCGGATCGCGCCTTCTTCCGCGACATACTGCGATGGTCGTCAGTGAACGTGGGCGACAACTGGCTGATCTTCCGTTTGCCGCCGGCGGAGATGGGCGTGCATCCGGGCAGCGGAGACTTCGTGCAGCAGCACGGCGAGCGGAACCTGCTGGGTACGGTCCTTTATCTGATGTGTGACGATTTGCCGGCCGAGGTGAAGCGGCTGGAGAGCCAGGGTGTCCGTTGTTCGCCAGTGATGACGGCGGAGTGGGGAAGCTCCACTACGCTGTGCCTGCCCAGCGGCGGCGAGATCGGCCTGTACCAGCCCACGCACCAGACGGCAATCCATCCGGCGGTTTAGCCGAGGCAATCTGTTCGGTCTCCTGGGCTTAGGGCGGGCTGGATCTCAAACTTTGGCTTTTTTCAAATTATCTGCCAGAAGAAACGCAATGCCGATTGCCAGCCAGAAGGCAGCCTTAAGCCAATTCCGTGTTTGAAATGCCTCAAGGGTGGCTACTCCAAAGAACAGCAGAAACACCGTGAAGTTGGCCCCGAGCTTGATCATCTTTCTTACCTCCTTCGCGGCACGCGACGTGCGCCATCTCGAACCAGGAAAGCCATCGCAGGGCGATAATCTGTTCAGGCATCTTGAGCTCAGCCTGAGGGAATTAGCAGTGATAGCCGTCACACTCATCCTGTGCCGACAATGATTGGCATACGCCTGTTCATGCCGATTTAAGATTAGGACTGATGAAATGATTGCCATGAGTGTGGCATTGCCGACGATCAGCGGTTAGCGGCAGCCACGCCCGAGAAGCTGCGCGGTCTAGAGTATGCCGGATGTCAGTACGACAAGACTGACCACCGCCAAGGGTGAATCCAGGTCCACCAAAGGCACTGCGATATCAGGCTTCGTCAAGCCTGGCTTTGAAGCTGTAAGGGAAGCCTTTCTCGAGAACTTTGAACGCCGCCATGAGCTTGGCGCCGCCTGTTGCATCTACTGCCAAGGCGAGAAAGTAGTCGACCTCTGGGCTGGCGTCAGGAACCAGGCCGCAGGAGAGCCATGGGAAGAAGACACCATGGTGATCGTGTTTTCCGCCACCAAGGGATTGGCTGGCCTGGCCATGGCGCTGGCCCATTCGCGGGGATTGTTTGAATACGACGAGCGTGTTTCAAAGTACTGGCCTGAGTTTGCCCAGCAGGGCAAAGACAAGATCACGGTCCGGCAACTCCTGGCACACCAGGCAGGGCTTTATGCCTTCGATGAACTGGGTGACAGGAGCACTCTGGCAGACCTGGACCGGCTGGCGGTGGTGCTGGCGCGGCAGAAGCCGGCGCATGAGCCAGGAGCGCAACAGGTTTACCACGGCATGACTCTTGGCTTCTACGAAAGCGAGCTCTTGCGCCGGGTGGACCCTGCGCACCGCAGCCTGGGACAGTATTTTCATGAGGAGATTGCTGCTCCGCTGGGTCTCGATTTCTATATCCGTCTTCCCGAAGAGATTCCCAATAGCAGGCTGGCAACTTTGCGGCAAGCCAAACTTGGTTTTGCAGCGATGCTCACCATGCCTTTCCCCTTGTTTGTCGCAGGGATGAATCCTCGTTCGGCGCTCCGCAGGGCGCTTATGGGGTCGTTATTTCCTCTGGACAAGGACCGTGTCTACACCCGGAACTTCGAAGTTCCAGCGGGCGGAGGTGTGGGAACAGCTCGTGCCATTGCCCGAGCCTATAGCGTATTTGCCACCGGCGGAAAAGAGTTTGGGTTGAAAGAAGAAACGCTCCGGCAGCTCATGGCGCCGCCGGTGGCTCCACTCAAGGGATTCCGCGATGGCGCTCTGAAAGTGGACGTACGATTCTCACTCGGTTTCACAAAGCCCAATCCCCGGAACCCCTTCGGCTCGCCTGGCTCATTCGGGTCGCCAGGGATGGGCGGTTCGTTTGGATTCGCCGACCCACAAGCCGGGATCGGATACGGATACGTCCTCAACAGTATGGGCACCTACCTGGAGGATCCGCGCGATCTGGCTCTGCGTACTGCCATGTATCGCTCGCTGGGCAAAGGCCGGGATGGGCAAATACCTTAGACGGGCTGATATAATCCGAGGATCATGAAACCCCCAACCCAGCAACGCTTGATCTCTTTAGGCCTAATTGTTGTGTTTTTTTCGTCGCAAGTCTGGGCGACATGCGGCGGCGGCGGTGGCGGCGGCATGGGCGGCATGTCCGGCGGCAGCACCCGCGAGGTCTATACCGTGCCATGGAGGCTGGTCCAGGCGGCCGACTCCGTGAAAGAAGGTCTCGCTGTCTACTGGTTCCCGGTTTCAGAAAGCGAGTTCAAGAACTCCAGCCTGCGTGAATCGCGCACGCTCCAGGTTTATGCGCAGCAGTGTGTCACCATGGGTGTGGTGGACGCGAGGACACCGCTGGGCCAGAAGTATGTGCCGGATGGCAAACTGCCCGTGGCTGTGATTGCCCAGGCCGCAGACGGCACCTTGGTAGGCAAGCTGGAGAGCAAGGACGGCAAGCTCAAAGTCGGCGACCTGGAAAAGCTGCTCGATAACGAGATGAAGAAGCGTGAAGAGTCGCTGAAGGAAAAGATGGAGAGCGCCAAGAGCAAGATCAAGGCGGGCGACAACCAGGGCGCCATCGCCGAACTGCGCGCCGTCTACGACCAGAAGTGCATGTTCCCCAAGAAGGCCAAAGACGCCCAGAAAGAACTGAAGAAGCTGGGCGTGGAAGTGGCGGAGGTGCCTGACGCCCCCAATATGGACCCGGCCGTGACTGCGCGGATTGAGAAGACCATGCGCGCCGGGCTGGCCGCGGAAAATGCCGCCAAGTACAGCGAAGCCGAGCGCTTCTACAAGGCCGCGCGGCTGGTGGACCCGGCAGATCCCACTCCGGTGCGTTTTCTGGGCGAGCTCTATCGCCACCATATTGGCGATTGGGAGCGGGCGCGGCAGACCTTCAACGAGCTGCTGGCCATGCCGGCGGACCCCATGTCGCGCGCCGTGGCGCTGCATGGCCTGGGCAAAATGACCATCCATGAAGGCGAGTTCAAAAAGGGCCTGGCGCTGATGGAAGATTCCGTGCGCGAGTATCCGCTGGCGCTGGCGTATCGCAATCTGGCTGTTTACTGGAACAGCGAGGGCGATAACGCGAAAGCCAATTACTACACCCAGGAGGCGTTGAAGCTTGCGCCCAACGATCCTTACAACGTGGTGTTTGCCGCGGTATTCACGGCAGCCGGCGGACACGCGGACGAAGCGCTGAAGATAGCGCGCGAAAACGAAAAACTCCTGCCCGCTTCTTACAACCTGGCGGCGATTTACGCGCAGGCCGGGCAGAAACAAAAAGCCCTGACCTTGCTGAAACGGCATTTCTTCCAGTACGAGCGCTATGACGCTGTCCGCAGCAAGGAGATGATGGAAGCGCGCGTGGATGCGGTGTTTGCCTCGCTGATGGAAGATAAGCAGTTCATGCAACTCACCAGCGGCGCGGACGGCAAGCTGCCCATGCGCATGAGTCCGAATGCAAGACCGGCAGGGAACTGACGGGCTTTTTTCTAGAAATTCCGAGCCGAAGGCGAGGGATCCCTATTCTAGAGGGACTCCTCGCTTGGCTTGGAACTTTTGGCGATCAGATCGAGTTCGGCAAAACATTTCTTGTGTACGATGAAATCTCTGGTTCCTCGATTCACGGGCTGCTGTTTTGTTCTGCTTCTGCTCACCCTCCAGTCGGGTGGCTGCTCCTTCGCGTTCGGCTATTTTCACCAAGTAACTCAACTTAAAGGCAAGATCGTTGGACGTTCGCTCGGCCCAGTTCAGTTCCAGTGGCTCCGGCGCATGTTTTCCGTCGCAGGCGCCGAACTGACCCTCTACGACTACAAACATCCGTTCCATTGGGACCACAAGCCGCCCGCCGTCGTGCGGACGAAAACAAATTCTGCCGGTGAATTTGAGTTCAAGGATGTTAAGGAAGGGCATTACACTCTGGAAATCGAGGGTGGCGGCTTCGATGAGTTCTTTGACGTGGAAGTTACCAAAAAACTCCCGCCCACTGCCTGGATCACAATCGATGTCTCTCCCACTTCTCCGGATTGCAGCGGCGGCCATCAATTCGAAGTTCAGCCAGCTAAGAAGTAATCAGGGTCCGCTTTCGTCTTTGAGAGCCTCCGACCACGTGCACGAAATACACCCGAGGACACGTTGCACTCACGCATGCGAACGACCACTTGCACGGAAATACGATCAAGGACACGTTGCGCCCTCGGGTTTGCGATGCTCAGGGCCGGAGGCCCGTCAAGAGTTTAGCCCACGGCTGGAGTCGCCGAGCGCGTCCCGCGCCGCCTGAGCACATAAATCACCCACGGGGCGATGGCCGTCTCATTCACCCATGGATAAGGTTCGTCGCCCTGGGCCAACGGCTTATAAGTGGCCACCGCCTCCAGTCCGGCCTGGTCGTAGACTTCCAAATAGGATTCGTGCGTCCACAGGATGTCTTCCATGGGCCTGCAATCGGGAAAATCCGTGGTGATGATTCTTACCACGTCGCCGGAACGGGCGGAGCGGTTTTCCGGAAAGTTCCTGGTGGAAAATGACGCCCATTCGTGCAAATAAATCTCCGGAGAGGAAACCACGTTGATCATTTTGCCCGCGTCGTTGAGCAGCATGCCCAGGTCGCGGAACAAGCGCACCTTAGTTTCCATGCCGGGGACGTTGTCAAAAGTAAAGGCGGAAAGCACCAGATCGTAAAAGCCGCGCTGAAACTGGCCCAGGTTGCCCGGTTCGATAACGCGGTAATCGCCGCCCGAGTCCAACTCTTTGGCCTTGGCCACCATCTCTTGCGCTATGTCCACGCCAACGGTGTCCAACCCCAGGCCTCGCAAGAAGCGCGTTGAGCGTCCGGCGCCGCAACCGAAGTCGAGCGCACGCGCGCCCCTGATGTGCTCGCGAACAATGGCGGGAATGTCCCTGTAAGCCAGATAGTAGGTGTTGGCGAACTCAAGCTGCGCATACGATTCGGCCCGGGTTGCGTCGTCATAGCGGTTGGTGAATGCCATGGTGTTCACGGTACACGGTTCTCGTGCGTCTCGTCACCTCATTGCGGTTTCAGGGTGGTAGATCACTCCAACCGAGCCTCGCTGGGGCGACACAAAAACCCTATTAAGATTTCTAACTCCGCTCTAATCCCAGCATAATGTGCTAGCGCTAAATTACTCACACAGTCGAGTTCACAAGCTGCTGGAGGACACATGTTTGAAGGCATCATGCAGCCCATGCACCTGCTGGTGATTTTGATCGTTGCCCTGCTGTTTTTTGGCCCGGGCAAGCTGGCGGAGCTGGGTAAAGGATTGGGAACGGGCATTCGCCAGTTCAAAGATGCTGTCAAAGATGAGTCGCCCGGCGGCGAGTCAAAATAATCCAGGTATCCCTCCCCCCTCGGTACACCTGACCCAACGCCTCCATAGGACGGTCCCCGATCTGACCCATCGGGGACCGACGAGGGCGAGTGTCTCTTCCCGAAACGGGTCTCCGGTTAGAGTTTCTTGCTTCACCAAATCTGCTCAGAGGTTCACAGTGGGGTGATCGGGAGATCGGATCATCGGGTGATCTGCGA
>DASVFK010000248.1:0-37987 GCA_036380095.1 Candidatus Angelobacter sp.
ACCTGGAACATGGGATAGGCGCGGCGAAAGGTCATGCGGGCCATCTCCAGGAAATAAGCGTTTCTTCCCCAACGTTCCTTGGCGGCAACACCGGTGCGGTACATCAGCTCAGCATCGGACCCCACGCCGGCGGCCACAAAAAAGTAGCGCTTCTCCGGGCCGGCAGGAGTTGATGACGTGATAACGCCCGGCTGGATTTCACGCGCCTGCGAAACAAGCAGTCTGCGTGCCGCGGCCGAGGGGTCAGCGGGCAAACGCAGGTCTGACGCTAAAAGATTGCCGCTGCCCAGAGGGACCACACCCAGAACCGTGCGCGTCCCGCTGCGCATGATGCCGTTGAGAGCTTCGTTCAGAGTGCCATCGCCGCCACAGGCGATCACGGTATCAAATCCGGCTTGCGCCGCCTGGCGTGCCTGTTCGATGGCGCTGCCGGGATGGGTGGTGGCGCAGGTTTCTGCTTGGACCCCGGCGGAGCGAAAAATCGCATGAATGCGCGCGATTTGCTGCTCGCGTTTCCGGCGGCGCTGCCCGGAGGTCGGGTTGTAGATCAGGAATGCTTTTTGCACGGAAGTGATCAATATAACGTAAGCACTTTGACCAAATATAATTTCCGCATGGCTGTCGCCGCCCAGAACAAAGACAAGCAGGCCGAGCGCAAGATCGAGCATCTGCGCGAACAGATCCGCCGTCACGAGCACCTTTACTACGTCCTGGACGCTCCGGAGATCTCTGACGCCGAATTCGACCGGCTGATGCAGGAGTTGAAGCGGCTGGAGGCCGCGCATCCTGCGCTGGTCACTCAGGACTCACCCACGCAGCGGGTCGGCGGCAAGCCGCGCGAGGGGTTCCTCAAGGTGCGACACTCGCGGCCGATGCTCTCGCTGGACAACGCCAACAGCGAGCAGGAGCTGCGCGACTGGGACCGGCGGGTACGCGAACTGGCGGGCAGCGAGAAGATCGAGTACGTCTGCGAGTTGAAGCTGGACGGCATGTCGATGGCGCTCACCTATGGCAAAGGCAGTCTGGAGACCGGGGTGACGCGCGGCGATGGAACGGTGGGCGAGGACGTGACGTCGAACGTGCGCACCATGCGCACGGTGCCGCTTTCCATACAGCCGGAAAGGCTGAAGAAGGCGGGCGTCGACGGAGGGTTCGAAGTCCGCGGAGAGGTCATCATGCCGCTGACGGCTTTTGAGCGCATGAATGAAGAGCGCGAGAGCCAGGGGCTGAGCAAGTTCGCCAATCCGCGCAACGCCGCGGCCGGAACCATCCGCGTGCTGGAGCCCAACATCGTGGCCCAGAGGCGGCTGGATTTTTATGCCTACTTTCTGCTGGTAGAAGGCAACTACTTTCCGGAAAAGCACGCCGAAGCGCTGAAAGCACTGCAGGCCCTGGGCTTCAAGGTGAATTCGCACCACAAAGTGACGCAGAACGTTGACGAGGTACTGGCGTTCATCGGCAAGTGCGAAGAGATGCGGGAGAAGCTGCCGTACGAGATTGACGGGGTGGTCATCAAGGTCAACTCCACGCGCACCTGGGAGCGCCTGGGCTTTACCGGGAAGGCGCCGCGCTGGGCCATTGCCTACAAGTACGCGGCGCGCAGCGGCGTCACGCAGATTGAAGATATCCGCGTGCAGGTGGGGCGCACCGGCAAGCTCACGCCGGTGGCGTGGCTCAAGCCGGTCCCGATCGGCGGCACCACGGTGAGCCGGGCCACGCTGCACAACATGGACGAGATCGAGCGGCTGGGGGTGAAGATCGGCGACTGGGTGATGGTGGAGCGCGGCGGGGACGTGATTCCCAAGGTGGTAAAGGTCATCGATGACAAAGAGCATCCGCGCGGCCACAAGCACTTTCACATGCCGGAGCGCTGCCCGGAATGCGGCGGCCACGTGGCGCGGGTGGAAGGCGAGGCCGACCATCGCTGCGTGAACGCCAACTGCCCGGCCAAGCTGCGTGAAACCATCCTGCACTTTGCCGCGCGCTCGGTGATGAACATTGAGGGCATGGGCGAATCGCTGGTCAACCAGCTTGCCGATCGCGGGCTGGTGAAAGACATTGCCGATATTTACGAACTCAACAAGGAGAAGCTACTTAAGCTGGAGCGGATCGGCGACAAGTCCGCGCAGAATCTGCTGGATGAAATCGAACAATCGCGCAAGCTGCCGCTGGAACGCGTGATCTACGGCCTGGGCATACGTTTTGTGGGCGAGCGAACAGCGGAGTTTCTGGCCGAGCATTTCGGCTCGCTGGACGCGATCATGGAGGCCTCGGTGGAAGAGCTGCAGGAGGTCAACGAGGTGGGCCCGCGCATCGCCGAAAGCATTCATGAATTTTTTGCCGAGCCGCGCAACAGAAAGTTGATTGGCAGACTGAAAGCGTATGGCCTGACGCTTACCGGCAAGAAGCGCGAACGCGGCACCGCCCTGGCCGGCAAGACGTTCGTCCTTACGGGCACGCTGGCCAACTACTCGCGCGACGCCGCCAAGAAGATGATCGAAGATGCCGGCGGCAAGGTGACCGGCTCGGTCAGCAAGAAGACGGATTACGTGGTGGCCGGGGACGAGCCGGGGTCGAAGCTGGATAAGGCAAAGGAGCTGGGCGTGCAGGTGATCGGGGAGAAGGAGATGGAGGAGCTCGTGAAAGGACAGTAGCCTCAGCCAGGGATTGATGGTCGACATGGGTGCAGGTGTGCCGGCAAAGTCGTTTACAATGGCTTGGTGTGTGCCGCAGTGACAAACCCTATAGATCAGAGCGAAGCTCTCAAAGCGCTGCTGCCAACTGTAAACAAGTTACTTAACACGAACGCCACCTCTTGGGATGAGCTCGTTGACGCGATTTTACCGCCAAAACTCAACACTATTAGACGTTTGGGCGTTATGTATGAGCAGGAGATGTTGTTGTCTCTGGGCGCTAAGGCCTATTTCGCCGCTTGTGTAATGAGTGCGTCAATGCTGGAAGCTTTCCTGTTGCTTTTATGTATGTTGAATCCTGGGACGGTGGCAACTACGACACGGTACAAAGACCGCGTTGGCAAATCTGTTGATGATTTCGATGGAATTATTTGCCGCTTAGGCCTGGAAGATTTTGTAGAAATCTCTGCTGAACTAAACTGGGTTCCAGATTCATTGATCGATGAAGGATGGAAAACGGCACTTCCGGCTGACATTCGCGAGCTTTTCGCATTGCGTTACCGAAACATGAGCAAGTCCAAGATTGAGGCTCACGCCAGTTCCGCCGCCAGGAACCCGGCATATTCATTGATGCTGCTTCTTAATATGATGCGGAACAAAATGCATCCAGGAAAATGGATTAGACAGAATCATGAGTTGCAAAGCCAAGAGGCATTTTCGACCTGGGCCCACGTTGCCTTGTTTGCAGCAGCACACATTAGAGACTGCTTGTTGCTGCAACACCAAGCAGCTATGGTGGAATACTGCAAGGGCTTGATGTTGGCTCGAATCAAAATACCGTGACGGCAAAAAAATCGCGATTGAAGATTCCATTCTGCCATCAACACAAGTGCCTAAAAACATAGGCATGCCCATCGCTTGTTAACACAATTCCCTTCTGTTGCGTCTATTATTCGCAGTTAAAGGTCCGTCTGGATGGCCTCACTATCGGGAGACAGGATTGAGCTGTTTGCGGCAAGCCTGGACCAAGCGGCTGTGAATCGTCAGCCGGCGGCGGCCAGGTCCGCCGTGTCCGACACGTCGGGAGACGCGCAGGACGACTCGCAGCTCGTGAAAGCCGCGCGTGCAGGCGATCGTGCGGCCTTTGGCCGGCTCTACGACCGTTATGCGCGCATGGTCCACGGAATCCTGCTGGCGCGCGTGCCGCTGAGCGAAGTGGACGATCTGGTGCAGGATGTGTTTCTCCGCGCGCTTCCCCGGCTGCACACGCTGCGCGACCCCGACCGATTTGGAGCGTGGCTGGCGGCGATTACACGCAACCGCGCCAATGACTACCATCGCCAGGCGGTTAATGAGGTGGAGTTGCCGGAGGACGTGCCGGGCGAGAGCGCAGAACGCAATGCATCGCACGATTCCGCTGACGCCGCAGCCAGGGTCTCCGCGGATGCCGAAGCCAGGGTCCTGCTGGCCGCGATCCGGGAATTGCCCGAGACCTACAGCGAGATTCTGCTGCTGCGGCTGGTGGAGGGCATGACCGGCCCGGAGATTGCCGAGCGCACGGGCCTGAAACACGGGTCGGTGCGCGTGAACCTGCATCGCGGCATGCAACAGCTGCGCGAGAAGCTGGGCCAGACGCCGCATGGGGCGGCAGCGGAAAAGAAAGGGAGGCCCACATGATCAGCGCGGGCAATATTGGGGCCGGGGTGAATGCGAGGGAAGTTGCATGAGAGACGATTACTTGTGGGACGGTTCGGGAGAACCTGATCCTGAAATCCAGAAGATGGAAAACGCGCTGGGCAAGCTGCGGCATGACCGGCCTGCGCCCGAGTTTCCTGAATTTGCCGGGAGCGCCGTGCCGGCGCCGCGCCGCCCGTTCTGGCAGTTGCGGTGGCCGCAATTCGCGGTTGCATGCGCCGCACTCCTTGCCGTCGCCGCCGCAAGCCTGCTGTGGTTCAGATCGCGCACTGAACCCTTCGATCCAAAAACCGCCTGGGACGTGACCCGCGTTGAAGGCGCGCCACAAGTCGGACGCCACAAGATTGACGTCATCCAGAGCACGGGCAAACTGGGGACAGGCCAAGTGCTGGAGACCAACAATGCGTCCCGTGCCGTGATGAGGTTTGAGGAGACAGGAGAGATCGAGGTAGAGCCGGGCACGCGGATACGGCTGGTGAAGAGCAATTCTGGAGTCAAACGGCTTTCCCTGGAGCGCGGCACTATCCGCGCCACCATATGGGCCCCGCCGGGCGAGTTTGTGGTTGATACGCCTTCCGCGGTGGCGGTGGACCTGGGCTGCGTTTACACGCTGCATGTGGACGATTCCGGCAACGGACTGTTGCGCACCACGCTGGGCTGGGTGGGATTCAAGCTGGGCGACCGCGAATCATTTATCCCTGCGGGCGCCGTCTGCGCCACCAGGAAGAAGACCGGCCCGGGTATTCCTTATTTTGAAGATGCTTCGGAATCTTTCCGTAGCGCGCTCGCCACTTTGGATCGTCCCGAGAGCTCTGCTGGAGATCACGCTGCTGCCTTGCGCGTGGTGCTGGCCCAGGCGCGCCGGCGCGACGCCATCACCCTGTGGCATCTGCTTTCGCGTGTGGATGGTGCGGAGCGCGAGCGCGTCTATGGCCGATTGGCTGAGATGGCTCCCGCGCCCGCCGGAGTGACACGAGAGGGAATCATGCGGCTGGACCGCGGCATGCTCGATCTGTGGTGGAATGAGCTTGGTTTTGACGATATTTCCGTGTGGCGGCACTGGGAACGCTCGTGGCAGCAGGGGAAGTGAGGCCGAGAGAGAGGTTTGAACACGCTGCTGAACAGTGTCGAGAAGGAGAGACAGGGTCCCTCGTTGAAATTCCTTGAGTCTGCATCGGTTCTGCCATCACTCTCGGGATCCTTCGACTCGCCCTTGGTCCCCTTCGGCAAGCTCAGGGTCCCGCGGGCAGCGCTCAGGATGACAGGGTTTTAAGGGCAATGATTGCATCGATGCTTTTCGCAGGGTGACTGACCCAGGTAAAGCTCGTGCTTGTTATGACCGAGTCGTGCAGAGAGATCTTCAGCAGCCTTGAAAGGATGTTCAACATGACAGCGTTGCGATTCGCACTCATGATCGCGGTGGCTGCGTTGACGGCAAGCGGCCAACAAAATTCCCCTCAACCATCTCCGCCTCAGAAGGACTCCATTCCCGCTTCTTGTCCGGTCACAACCAGGCCGGTAAGACCATTCATTCCGCCTCCGGAATATCGCCGTACAGAGCTCCCCGAGCACGCGTTTTTTATCGGCACGAGTGATCTCTTTACCATTTTGCACGAAGCCATGATCTGGTACTGGAAACCGCATTCATCCGGGATGATCCTGACGGAAAAAATCTTTTGGTATCGCCAGGGCTATCGCTGGGAGCAGGAACCAACTCCCAAAATCAAAGTAAGGGGGAGACGCATTGACGGGCCGGCTCCGCCACTGGAACTTCCTTATGGCCGGCCAACCCACGCGATCTTCAGCCCGGATTTTTCAGCCATGCTGACCGGCGTCTATGTGCCTGTTCCCGGGTGCTGGGAGATCACCGGCGACTACGAGGGCAATAAAGTGAGCTTTGTGGTTTGGGTGGAAGCGGCGAAGCCGGAAAAACCATGAGCTGTTAACAGTCTTCTGGCAAGGAGCGTCTTGTCTGCCTGAAAGGAGATCAAGACGTTCATGAAACCATTCCGATCCATTTCCTCACGCGTTGCAGGCATTTTGCTCGTCGTATGCGGCCTGGCAACATCCGCGTTCGCGGGCCCGCCGCTCATCTGCCATCCACTGGACATCGGCACAGCACGATCATTGCCGTGGAACGGGACCAGTTGGAACCTGGCCGGCAACGAAAACTACGACACGAAAAACCTGGTGAAAGATACGCTGGCGATCCTGGACAGCGGCGCGCCGGTGATTGTGCGCATGGAGACCCTGCGCCGGGCGACACTGTACGCACGCAAAGATCCTGACGCGGCGAAGGAGTTGATGACCAGGCTCTACCAGCGTGCCCATACCGGCGACACGGCCGGCGGACAGAATGCGCTGGCCATGTTCGATGCCGGGTATCTTGCCGCCGCTTATCGTCAGATGTTCTACAACGCGCCGAACCCGGCGGCGGGCATTGACGGTTACAGCCTGGTCGCCAAAGCACTGGCCATGGGGGGAGAGAAAGACCCGGAGATGCAGTTTGCGGCGGCGCTGATCACGCTGGAAGGCCCGCAGCAGGCGCATCAGGAGCATGCGCAGAAGGCCCTGGCGGGCGCGAAAAGTGATGCGATGCTGGCACGCAACCTGGGCAAAGATTTTCTGGGCAATCACAAGGAAACGGTTTCTGAAGCGCTGGCCGGGAACATCGGTGCAGGAGGCGTGAAGAAATGAAGTCGGCGATAGCAGAAACCGCAATGAAAGCCGGCAGGAACACCCTGATGGTGTTCCTGCTTTCCTGTGGCCTCGCTGCGCAGGACCGCTCCGCGGGCAGCGGCTTCACCGCGCATGAGTGGGGGACTTTTACCTCGGTGGCAGGCAGCGATGGCAAGGCCCTAGAGTGGAGACCACTGGACCTGAACAATCTCTCCTTTGACGACTATGGAGCCCAGCGTTCCAAGGAACTCCCCAGCTTTGTAGAAACACAACACTGGGTCGCATTCAAGGGTGGGCTCTTCGCCACCATTCGCATGGAGACCCCGGTCATTTATTTCTATTCCTCGCGCCCAGTGACGGTCTCCGTGCGGGTGAGATTTGCCAAAGGGCTGATCACGGAGTGGTATCCACACGCCGCTCCCGTGTTGAGCGACGATACGAGTGCGGCTGGGAAGATGGCCAGCCTGTATGCGAAGGGCGCCGGCGAGGGCAACATCTCCTGGAACGACGTGGCGGTCGATCCGGGGCCCGCTCCGAATTTCCCGCGTGATTCCGATGATAACGACAATCGCTATTACGCCGCCCGAGAAACGCTGGCCACACCTCTACGGGTTAATACGCCCAAAGGGGCACAGCATGAGAAGTTTCTGTTTTACCGCGGTGTATCTCTTTCTTCAGTTCCGGTTACCGCAACTTTCACCCCTGAGGGCAAGCTGCGGGTCAGGAGCCTGTTCAAGGAAGAGATTCCAACGGTGATTCTGTTCGAGCGTCGCGGCGAGAGAGTGGGCTATCGCATGGTGAGCGGCGGCTTGGCGAACGAAAAGGTGCTGGATCCGCCGGAGCTGACAGCGACAGTCGAGCGCCTTTACGGCGATCTGGAAGAGGTGCTGGTGGCGCGCGGCCTCTTTCCGGAAGAAGCCCATGCCATGGTCCAGACCTGGCGAGATTCATGGTTTGAGGAAGGCAGCCGCTTGTTCTATATCGTGCCTTCGTCCTTTGTGGAGGCGATCTTGCCGCTCTCGATCACTCCCGCTCCGCAGCAGGTGGTGCGGGTGTTTGTGGGGCGGCTGGAATTGATCAGCCCGGCGACGCAAGAGGCGGTCAGCGCCGCGATGGCAGCAAACGACAAGGCGACGCTCGCCAAATACGGACGCTTTCTGCAGCCGATTCAAGCGGTGATCCGGAAACAGAACGCGGCCGCGGCTTTGCACAAGAACCCAACCCATACCACAGATAACACTGATTTACACGGACCAAAATAGTTCAATCAGGACAATTTTTAAGGATGTAAATCCGTGCCTTCTGTGTTCATCCGTGGTGAGATTTGCTTTTTGGTGCAAAGCTAGCGGCCGCAGTCAAACAGCCCTCTCCGGTGCAAGCGGAGATCTCTGCGGGTGTGGGGCAAAGTGCTTCACGTAAACCGGGAGACCTGTAAACAACCTCAAGCAGGTGAAGGTGGGTTTTGCGGGGTGATCACGCCGGCCCACCTCCGCGCAACGAAAGTCCAACCGGCTGCCATTTGAATGCCTTGCGCACTCCGGGCCGGCACAGGCAGGCGATGATCACGCCGTTCAGGACAATGCGAAAGACGGTAAACGCCCGTGAAGGAACATGCGGGTTGGAGAGGAAGGCAATTTCGGTGAGGGTGTGCAGCAAGGCAAAGACGATTCCCGCGATGCGCGCCGCGCTGTCGAGCATCCACAGGCCTAGAGCGAGCACGCCCGGCAGAATCGCCAGCAGAAAACAAAAAGGCAGGACAACGATCTTTTCCCGCCAGGAGCCGTGAATGTGGCCGCCGAGCCACTGCCACAAGATTATCCCCAGCAACACCGCGGAAAAGCCTGCGTAATAGATGGCGATAAGCACAACATCAAGAGGACGGCGTGCCATGGTGTGCTGCCTCCTGTCAAGAAGGATAGACACCTGGGACGAGTGAGAGGTTCCTGAGCCGAGGCCGAGCGCGCAGTTGCAATTGGGTGGTTATCGGGGAGAGGAGGAACGGGGTGGGGGTGAGTTGCGGAGGATGTCATCAATATTTCTGAAAGCTTGTCGAAAGCCACCGGGAGTGCCGTTGGAGGCTTTCTTAGAAGACGAGGAAGTCCTAGCCATAAGCAATGAGGGGTGTACGGGGTGGTTTATGCGGAGCCCGGCCGCTATCCCGAGGCCAAGGTAAATATGTCGTAATACGATATAGTGTGCCCCGAGAGGCGCGAAGACGGCGTGCGGAGGCGCCGTTCCGTGCGGATCCGTGCGGTTCTTCGATCGCACAGGCCGGTCAGGGCGCGAAGGCAGCCCGAATCCTGTCATAGGTGGTCTCCAGGGCTTCCGGCAGCACGCGGGTCTCGCCCACCACGGTCATGAAGTTGGAGTCAGCCACCCAGCGCGGCAGCACGTGCATGTGGATATGGCCTGCCACTCCGGCGCCGCCGGCTTTGCCCAGGTTCATGCCGAGGTTGAGGCCGTCCGGGCGATAGAGGTCGCGCAGCAGGCCCTCCATTCGCTGGGTAAGCTCCATGATCTCGCGCGCCGCAGGGGCCTCCAGGGTTTGGAGCCGGTCGGTGTGCCGAAAGGGAACGACCATCACGTGGCCGGAGGTATAGGGAAAAGCGTTGAGCATGACGAAACAATGGTGTGCGCGGTGCACGATCAGGGCCTTGCGGTCGTCGCCGAGGGCTGCGACCGCGCAAAACAGGCATTCCCCGGTCTTTTCCACCCCGGTGACGTAGGCGTATCGCCAAGGGGTAAAAAGGAAGTCCATAACAGGGGAAGATATCAGAACGAGTGAGGCGATTGAGCGAAAATTGGGCGATGCACGTGTTTGACAGTGCTTTTCACCGTTGCTATAGTCGAAGGAGTCTTATGGCGTGATCAGGACCGCCATAGGATCCGGCCGCTGGTTTAATTTCAGCCTCCCGGGCAAAGGAGGCGAGTCAACGCCAGTGGGACCTGGAATCCCGGGTCCGCCTTCAGCACGTCACACACTTCTCTCATGTGAAGTCCGTGTTTTAGGCCCGGCAGGGTAGAAGAATGTCGGTCGAGCAAACAGCCCGCAGCGAGCACACGCAGCCCGAAGCTGAGACCAGCAGTTCATCCGTCCCCTCGCAGTCCTACAAGAAACCAACAACTATGTCTGCCAACGATACCCAACTCGAATCCACTGAGCAGCCCGCCGTGGGCGCCGCTCACAAAGAAGAAACTCACATGGAAGATTTCGCAGCCGCTCTTGAATCGTACACCCTTGAGACTGAGCCGGCGCCCAGCGAAGACAACGTCTTCAAAGGCACCGTGATCAAGATCACTTCCACCCACGTTGTCGTGGATATCGGCTTCAAGTCAGAAGGCCTGGTGCCGATCAACGAAGTCACCGACCCGCAGGGCAACATCAAGTTTCAGCCCGGCGACCCGATTGAGGTGATGGTGCAGCGCGGCGAGAACGAAGAAGGCTCGGTCCTTCTCTCGCACGAGCGCGCGCAGCGCGTGAGGGTCTGGGAGAACATTGAGAAGGCTTACCACTCCAAGGAGCCGGTCAAGGGAACGATTGTAGAGCGGGTGAAAGGCGGAGTTTCAGTGGATATCGGCGTGAAGGCCTTCATGCCGGGATCGCAGGTGGACGTGCACCCCGTCCGCAACCTGGACGTGTTGAAAGGCCATGAAATTGAAGTCCGCGTGATCAAGCTGAACAAGAAACGCGGCAACATCGTGGTCTCCCGCAAGGCCATCCTGGACGAAGAAATTTCCGTCAAGCGGGAAAAGACCATGGAGCACCTGCATGAAGGCGAGGTGCTTACCGGCACGGTGAAAAACCTGACCGATTACGGCGCTTTTGTCGACCTGGGCGGCATTGACGGGCTGTTGCACATCACCGATATGTCCTGGGGCCGGCTCACGCACCCGCGCGACCTGGTCCACGTGGGCGACCAGATCCAGGTAAAAGTCCTGAAGTTTGACCCGGAAAAGATGCGCGTCTCGCTCGGCTTCAAGCAGCTTACGCCTGATCCGTGGCTGGATGCCGCTGAACGTTATCCCATCGGCGCGCGCGTGCGCGGCCGCGTCCTGAGCGTGACTGACTACGGCTCCTTCGTGGAGCTGGAGCAGGGCATTGAAGGCCTGGTCCACGTGAGCGAGATGTCGTGGTCCAAGCGCATGAAGCATCCTTCCAAGCTCGTGAATGTGGGTGAAGAGATCGAGTGCGTGGTGCTGAACGTGAACCCCACGGAGCGCCGCATTTCCCTGGGCCTGAAGCAGCTTGAATCGAACCCTTGGGAGCGCCTGCACGAGAAATACCCCATCGGCTCCACGGTGGAAGGCCGCGTGCGCAACCTGACCGACTTTGGCGCCTTCATTGAAATTGAAGACGGCATTGACGGCCTGGTCCACGTGAGCAACCTGAGCTGGACCAAGCGCGTGAAGCATCCTTCAGAAGTCCTGAAGAAGGGTGAGCGGGTGAAGGCCGTGGTGCTGGGCATTGAGCCCGAGCAGCGCCGCCTCTCTCTGGGCGTGAAGCAGCTCCAGCCGGATGCATGGGAGACCTTCTTCGCCAACCATCGCATCGGAGACGTGGTGCACGGCAAAGTGCTGCGCATCGCGCAATTCGGCGCGTTCGTTGAAATCGCCGAGGGCGTGGAAGGCCTGTGCCACAACTCTGAGGCGACTGACTCCAGCGGCACGCCGGCCAAACTGGAAACCGGCCAGGAGCACGACTTCAAGATCATCAAGATGAATTCTGAGGAGAAGAAAGTGGGCCTGAGCCTGCGCGCCGTGGGTGAAGAAGGCAGCCGCGCCGACGTGGAAGCCTACAAGCATCCGGCTTCCAGCGCCACCACCACGCTGGGCGACATCATCAACTGGAAGCGCGCCGGCAGCGACCAGGACTAAGAAGAATCGGGTAAAGTTGGTAATTGGGTAATTGAACGCCAGCCGTTCAATTACCCAATTTCATTTTCCGCGGATTCGCAGCGTGATTTCCACCTGTTTGCGATTGTCAAAGGCGCTCAGCGTTTTGGTGTCACTGTGCGCGCCCTGGTAGTCGGCGTAAATTTCGTAATCCACATTGGGGGAAAGCGCGCTGAAGCGGTACGAGCCGTCGGGCTCAGAGATATAAGTCTTGATGGCCAGCGTTTTGGCGTTCTTGAGATAGACCACGGCCCCTTGCAGCGGCTGGTTCGCGCTGCTGATCACATGGCCGGAGAGTGTGCGCGCGCCCTGGGCGCCCCGTCCTTGCGGGTGGGCCAGGGCGGCTGCCAGGATGATTGCGGCCACGGCAACGGATTTCGTCAGGCGCATTTGCTGTTGCCTCTTTCAGTCAAGCGGGGCTTTCTCCCGCAAGTGCAAACTGATGTCTTGGATCACGTCCTTTTCGACGTGCACCTTTCTTATATCCTGAACCCGCTTTTTGTGCGAGGGTTGCGGCTTGCCGTCCACCAGGGGCGCAAACTCTGCTTCGGCCAGCACTTCGTAGTCAGCCGGGTTGAGCGGGACGCGCTGCGCGAATTCGCCGCGATGGTCAGACATCCTCTCCCAATTAGGGTGCTTTTTTCCCACCGGGTGGATCTGGATTCTCGCCCCGTACAGCGGCCGATCGTCCGGGCCGTATACGGTGCCGGAGATGAGTCCGTAAGGCTGCTGCTCTTTCTTTTGCCCTTTGAATGCGGGCGCGGAGGAAACGAGAACAGCAAGGCTTACAGCGGCGATTCCGGCTCTGCGAAGGCTAGTATTCACCGTCTTCGTCTTCCTCGTCCAGGTCTTCCTCTTCGTCGTCCTCTTCGTATTCTCCTACCGGGTTCAGCTCGAGCGGACTCTTCGTCACCACTTCAAAGTCGGCGCCGCACTCCGGACACGAGACGATTTCGCCTTCCTCCAATTCTTCTTCATCCAAGTCCAGATCGGTATCGCATTCTGGGCACAGCGTCATGTTTCCTCCAAAAAGGGACTTCGGGCAGGTGGTAAAGGCCTCGTGATTATATTTAGAATCTCTCCGTGTTGTCGTCAAGTTTCTGGATGAGGTGAAAATTTTGACCCTGCGCCACGTTGCCCATGTGCCCATGGCTGTACTGATTGCGCTTCTGATGCTTGCTGCCCCGGCCGCCGTTGCCCAGAACGCGCCTGCGGCTTCCAGCCAGAAGAAAGGCGCCGCAAAGACGCCCCCAAGCAAAAAGGGAACTCCTGCCAGGCCCGCAACCAGCCGGCCCGCCAAGGATGAAACCGTCGTCCACATCATTCACGACGTTTCTCCCCAGCAGGTGCAGCAAACCATCGAGAAGCTGGTGAGCTTTGGAACGCGCAACACGCTATCCGTGAATAACCCAGGTGCTGCCACCTCAGATAAGGGCATTGTCGCCGCCCGCAATTGGATCAAGTCCGAGTTCGAGCGCTACTCTGCTGCCTGCGGCGGCTGCCTGGAAGTGAAGACGGACACCTTCATCGAACAGCCCAGGGGCCGCATCAACGCGCCCACCGAAATCCAGAACGTGTACGCAATCCTGCGTGGCACGGATCCTGCCCAGGCCAAGCGCATCTACCTGGTGACCGGGCATTATGACTCACGCCGCCAGGACGTAATGAACACCACCGATCCCGCGCCGGGCGCAAATGACGACGGCAGCGGCACCGCGGTCTCCCTTGAATGCGCCCGCGTGCTGAGCAAGCACAAGTTTCCGGCAACGATCATCTTCCTCACCGTGGCCGGCGAAGAGCAGGGCTTGAACGGCAGCACGCACTTTGCCAAGATGGCCAAGGAGCAGGGCTGGCAGATTGAAGGCGTGCTCAACAACGATATTGTCGGTGGTAACCGTACGCCTGGCGATACCCTGCAGAACAACAACTGGGTCCGGGTGTTCTCTGAGGGCATTCCAGCCGCCGCCACTGAGGCTGATCTGAACCGCATCCGCTCCATAGGCGGCGAAAATGACTCGCCTTCGCGCGAGCTTGCGCGCTACGTGTTGGAAGTTTCGCAAACCTACTCGAGCTTTGGCCAGTTTTCTCCCAAAATGATTTTCCGCCGCGACCGCTATTTGCGTGGCGGCGACCATTCCGCCTTTAACCAGCAGGGGTTCGCAGCGGTCCGCTTCACCGAATATCGCGAAGATTACCACCATCAGCACGAGAACCCCAGGACGGAAAAAGGCATCGAATATGGTGATCTGCCGAAGTTTGTGGATTTCAACTACGTGGCAAATGTCGCGCGGCTGAACGCTGCCACGCTGGCTACGCTGGCTTCATCGCCGGCGCCGCCGTCCAAAGTACACCTCATGACCAAGGAATTGGAAAACGACTCCAAGATCGAATGGGCCGCTTCACCCGGCGCCGCGGCTTATGCGGTCTTGTGGCGTAAGACCACGGATTCTGACTTCCCGCCGGAGAACACCACCCGCACCGCGGAAACAAGAGTGGACCTGCCGGACTCAAAAGACAACGTGATTTTCGGCGTCAGATCAGTCGGCGGCAAAGGCCACATGAGTCTAATTGTGATACCGGAGCCGGAACGGGCAGGCTCGCCGGTACTGGAACAGCCCAAACCAAAAGAGAAATAAGATGACGAGGTCCATGACGCTCTCTTTCCCGCCGTTTACTCGCGCGATCAAGATTCTGATCGCCATTAACGGCGGCATTTTCTTCTTGATGCTCCTGCTTCGGCCCACCCCGTTTGCCTCCCAGGCGCAGTGGGTCGCCAGTTGGTTGGCGCTGCGGGCGCATGACGTGGTGCAGGGCCATGTTTATCAACTCTTAACCTATGGCTTTCTTCACGCCACCTTCTTTCACATCTTCTTCAACATGCTGATGCTGTGGATGTTCGGGTCAATGCTCGAAACCTCCTGGGGCAGCCGCCGTTTCTGGGAGTTCTACTTGTTCGGCGTGGTTGGTTCGGGGCTGGGCACGGTGGTCCTGGCTTACACCTTGGGGCCTATTGTGAACTTGAGTCCCGCGGTGCCTACCGTGGGCGCTTCCGGCGGAATCTATGCCATCTTGATGGCGACGGGCATGCTCTTCGGCGACCAGAAGGTTTTCATGTTCCCGTTCCCCGTGGCCATCAAGCTCAAGTATCTGGTCGGGATTCTCGCTGTGATTGCTTTAGCGGGAGCGCTGGGTGACCGGGGCGATACCGCCAACGTTGCCCATCTCAGCGGACTGCTCGTCGGCTACCTCTACGTGAAATTCGCTCCCCGGCGCGGGCTGCTCCCCTCGTTTTCTGAAAGCTATTACGGGATCATCAACAGCTACCACCGCTGGCAGCGCCGGCGCGCAGGCAAGAAGTTCAAAGTCTACATGCGCAAGCACGAAAACGATCCCAAAGAGTACTTTGACGAGTACGGCAACTACAAACCGCCCAGCGAAAAAGACAAGAGCGACCGCGGACCCGGCGGCTGGGTGAACTGAAGGATCGGGAGATCGGATCATCGGGTGATCGGGAGATCTGAAAGGCAAATCCTGCCGGTTTTCCGCTGAACCGATTGCCCGATCGCCAGTTGATCCGATCTGTTCAAAGCTGCTTGCTGATTCCTATTTCCTTTTCCGTCGTTCCGGCCGCGCTGCCGGCGTCTCCCCGGAATCCACCACATGCAGCCGCATGAAGTTGGTTGAGCCGGTGGCCGCAGTGCGCGTCCCTGCCACTATCGCGATCACGTCGCCCGGCTGGACGGCTTGGCGTTCCAGCAGCATGCGTTCCGCATTTTGCGCCATCTCTTCCGCGTTGACGTCCATGTGGCTCATCACCGGTTGCACGCCCCAAAGAAGATGCAGGCGAGCACACACCGAGCGGCTGGCGGCAAATGCGTAAATGGGAACGTTGGGCCGGTATTTGGAGATGAGCCTGGCGGTGGTGCCGCTTTCGGTATAGACCGTGATGGCTTTCATGTTCAGGTCCTGCGCGGCGTGCGCCGCCGATTCGCAGATGGTCTCAGAGATGGAAAGACGGCGATGCTGCCGGCGGCGCGGAAAGAATTCCATGCTGCTCTCGGCCTCGGCAATGATCTTGGCCATGATGGCCACGGCCTCGCGCGGATATTTGCCGCTGGCGCTCTCCGCGGAAAGCATCACCGCGTCCGTGCCGTCAATCACGGCATTGGCCACGTCACTGGCTTCAGCCCGCGTGGGACGCGGGTTTTCAATCATCGATTCCAGCATCTGCGTGGCCGTGATCACGGGCTTGCGCCAGTCAGAGGCGCGGCGCACCACGCGTTTCTGGATCACCGGCACCTTCTCCGGCGGCATTTCCACGCCCAGGTCGCCGCGCGCCACCATCACGCCATCCGACACGTCCAGGATCTCTTCCAGGTTGTTCTCATCCACCGCCTGGGGCTTCTCCAGCTTGGCGATCACCCACGCGTCCGATCCGCGCTCGCGGATGAAGCGCTTGGCCACGCGCACGTCGTCCGCCGTCCTCACAAAAGAGACGGCGATCATGTCCACGCCGTGCTTCACGCCAAACTCGATGTCTTCCTGGTCCTTTTCCGTGAGGGAAGGCACGTTCACGCTTGCGCCGGGCAGGTTGATGCCTTTGTGTTCGCCCAGCATGCCGCCGTTGATGACCTCGCACTCCACGTCGTCACCGCGTACGTCTGTTACCACCAGTTCGATCAGCCCGTCCGCCAGCAGAATGCGCGCCCCCGGCTGCACTTCACGGGCAAGAGACTTGAACGTGGTGGAAAGCAGGCTTGCGGTGCCGGGAATTTCCCGCGGCGTGATGGTCAAATGCGCGCCCTTCTCGAGCAGCACCGGCGTGCGATGCTTCAGCCTGCCCGTGCGGATCTTGGGCCCCTGCAGGTCCTGCAGGATGCAGATGGAGCGGCCCTCTTTTTCCGCCATCTTTCGCACGCGTTCGATCACCCGCGCGTGTTCTTCATGCGTGCCGTGGGAAAAATTCAGGCGGGCAACATCCATGCCGATGCGCATCAGGTCACGCAGTACCAGTTCAGCGTTGCTGGAAGGGCCGAGCGTGCAGACAATTTTGGCTTTGCGCGCCGCTTCCGGCGCTCGCATAACATTCATGAGAGATTATTCCTTCGCTGATCGTGTTTCGTCCAGGCTCTTGGGGTACACCTGTGCGTTGAACTCTGCTCCGAACAGGACGATTACAGAGACAATATAAAGCCATACCAGCAGCGCGATGGCGGCGCTGAGCGGGCCATAGACCACGCTGTACGTGGCATAGTCCTTCACGTACCAGCCGAACAGCATGGTGGCGGGAAACCAGAGCACCGTTGCCACCGCGGCGCCGGGCAGCACGCGCCGCCATGACTGCGTCTTGGGCAGGCCGTGGTGATAGATCAAGCCCATCACGGCCACGCTGGTGGAGAGAGCAATGGCCCATCGCACGCCCACCCATACCAGCACAATCAGCGGCTTGAATAGATGCATGGTCTGGGTCTGCAGCCAGTCTTCAATTTCGCTGCCAAAAGCCACCAGGATGGTCGCGAATCCCAGCGGAATCAGCGCCAGCAGCACCAGGTAAAACGCGATGGCGCGCTCCTTCCAGAACCCCCAGGTGTTGGGCATGTTGTAAGCCTTACGGAAGCCCTCCATCCAGGAGATCATCACCCCTGAGGCCGCCAGCAACGTCACCACGGATGCCGAATAGATGATGCGCGTGGCGTGGTGCTGCTTGCTCTGCAAGAACGCCAGCGCCGCCGATCGCGATCCTGGCGGCAGCACCCAGCCGACGGCAGCAGCTATCTCGCGCAGAAAGCCTTCCGTCTTGTGTGACGCCTCCAGCACTGACGTGACCACCAGAAACGCGGGAAACATCGTCAGAATGGAAGAGTAAGCGGACCCCTTGGCGATGGAAAACTGGCCGTGCAAGAAGGCCTGCCAGAACGCGCGACGGAGCCGGGTGAAGTGCATGAAGGGATAAGGTTAAAGGGGATTCAGGAGCTAAGCAACAGAAAGTGCAGAAGCAACCTAAGACCAAAGTACTGGAGCGGGTAGAGCAGAGAGAGCCAAACACGATGAGGTGCAAACCCCGGGGAGCAAGCACCAGGCCAACGCACAGTTACCAGGAAAGATGAATCAGCCCTTCTCTGCGGCCAGCAGTTCTTTCTTGATCTCCGCCACGCTCTTCTCCATCCAATACAACTTGTAGTTCTCCACCGTCATCAGTGTGCGCGGGAGCATGCGGTCACAATAGAGCGCGCCGGCCAGGTGGTCAATTTCGTGCTGCAGGATGCGCGCATACCATCCGCTCGCTTCAATTACCTGCGGCTGGCCTTTTGCGTCCAGGCACTCCACGCGGACGCGGCGAGCGCGGGGCACCAGCGCCATCAGACCGGCCAGGCTCAAGCAGCCTTCAAAGAACTCGGCTTGCTCGTCTCCCAGCGGCGTGAGTTTGGGATTGATGATCACGTGAAATGGCACCGCCCGGCGCTCGCGCTCGGCCAGTTGTTCCGCGGTCCAGTCCTTGGTGTACTCCTTACGGTCTTCGATCACGGCCAGTTGCAGGTTACGGCCGATCTGCGGGGCCGCCAGGCCCACACCCGGAGCGGCATACATGGTCTCTTTCATGTCCGCGATCAGCCCTTGTATCTCCCGGCTGCGGATCTCGTTTGCTGTGAGCGTGCGCGCCCGCTTGCGCAGCACAGGTTCACCGGCCTGGAGAATGGTGAGCGGCATGACAGAGAGGCGTATTGTACAGCCCCATTGCGGGCTCCCGCGCTTATACTGAACGTTTAAGAACTCATGCCAGACTGGGACCACCAACTCTATCTCAAGTTTTCTGACCAGCGCGCGCGCTCCGCGG
This sequence comes from Candidatus Angelobacter sp., assembly GCA_036380095.1. Lineage (GTDB taxonomy): Bacteria > Acidobacteriota > Terriglobia > Terriglobales > Acidobacteriaceae > Angelobacter. Next base: position 18,736 of record DASVFK010000248.1, read on the forward strand.
CCGACCTGATCGCGCAAATTCAGATCGAGAATCCGCCGCGCATCATCGATCTGGGCTGTGGCACCGGCAATAGCACGGCTCAGCTTCACCGCCGCTGGCCCCAGGCGCAACTTACCGGTCTGGACAGCTCGCCGGCCATGCTGGCACAGGCGCGCGACGACCATCCTGATTGGCAGTGGATGGAGAGCGCCATCGAGGACTGGAAACCGCAAGGTACTTACGATCTGGTCTTCTCCAACGCCGCTCTGCACTGGGTGCCGGACCACGCGGCGCTCTTTCCCCGGCTCTTTCGGGCGGTTGCACCTGGCGGCGCGCTGGCGGTACAGATGCCCAACAACTTTTTTGCTCCAGCGCACCTGGGCATGAAGAGGGTCGCAGCCGATCCAACTTGGGCCGGTGCGCTCGCCAGTGCGTCGGAAAAGATCTTCATTCAGCCCGTGGCTTTTTATTACCACGCGTTGCGCACGTTTGCGGGCAACCTGAACATCTGGGAGACCGAATACCTGCAGATCATGGATGGGCACAAGGCGGTACTCGACTGGATGCGCAGTACGGCCATGCGCGCTTATCTCGAAGGCTTGGACAACGATGACCAACGCAGGTGCTTTGAAGAGCAATGCCTGGCAGAGTTTGAAAAGTCCTACCCGGCGGATGAACAGGGCAAGGTCTTGTTTCCCTACAAGAGAATGTTTATCGTGGCGTACCGGTGACAATCCACCGCGGACACCCACCCCAGCTCGCCAGAACCGGGCGTGCCGGGGACCTCGGACACGGAGGCGCGGAGAAAGAGCGCTGGAATGCAAGTGCGGAAGAGCTCGCTCTTTAGCAAAGGGTTCGTATCAGCGTACGACTTAGTCCATTACAAAGTTTGTCGCATCCTTAGCTGTTGCGCAACAGGCTCCATGCAAGGCGCTCGGCTGAACAGAAGAGGGCCGGGCGCCAGGCATCCGCAATCAGACGGGCTATTTTAATTCCGTAATGATTGCGCGCTGTTTCCCTTTGACCAGGGTTTCCGTGTGCACGCGGCTGCGGGCGTTGAACCTCACCGTCCCGGCGGTGTACTGGTTCACGACGCTCTTTCCGTCCGGTGTGGTTGAGGAGAGGTCGCCGTCCTCCAGGAACAGCACCACCACGTCCTTATCGTGAAAGTGCATCGGGGTGGCCACGCCGGGCGTCCAGGCATAATCCCACACGATGACGCGCTCGTTCTCCAGGAGCTTTTTTACGCCGGGCCGGGGAAAGGCCAGGGGATAACCGCTGGTGTTTTCGATGGCCGGCACCGGATGGTCTTTGAGATCGATGACCAGCGACCGGCCGTCGCCCTTGGGAACGGCGCCCTTGGACGCGAACTCCGCTTTGCCTGAGAAAGAGACAACAACGGCATCCACCGGCCGCGCAGCTTTCGGGTCCATCACCTCCCAGACAGCCACGCGTTCATTTTCAATGACCGGCTTCTTCGCCGCCTGTGAACCCACCTGGAACAGCATTGCGCACAACAACAGAATACGGACCATGGAAGCACCTTCCGATCGAGCCAAGTGATGTGCGCGGTCCTTGAATCCTGAAACTGCCTAGTGGACCGCCCGCGCCATGATAGGCCCTAAGTAGGAACGAGGCAAACCGTTCTTGGCGCACTGAAGGGCGGTGATCAGGCTTGGCGAAGTCATCCCGCGTCTTTTATACTCATATTCCATGCAAGGCCGTCCGCAGAACATGTTTTCCTGCTGTTGTTGTTGTCGCTCCATCCAGGGCGACGGCGGCTCTTTGCGTTAATACCTTAGCTAACCCAAAAAAGTTCCATCGCCGGCAACTGAGGGCGATGGTTTCTGTTTTTGCGGCAATTGCTCTTCGGATGCCGGACCAGATAAGAAAGGAAGCATCCATGAGCATCATCGATCCGTTTCTCGAGAACAACCACAAATACGCGGAACAATTCACCCTGGGCCATCTGCCCATGCCTCCGGCGCGCAAGCTGGCCGTGCTGGCCTGCATGGACGCACGGCTGACAGTCGAGCAATTTCTTGGACTGAAGACCGGAGACGCACACATCATCCGCAACGCCGGCGGCATCGCCAGCGAAGACGCGGTGCGTTCGCTGATCATCTCCCATCATCTGCTGGGGACCCAGGAGTTCATGATCGTGAACCACACTGACTGCGGCATGCTCACGTTTCGCGACCACGAGCTGCTGGCCAGGCTGGAGAAACAAAGCGGCGGGGCATTTGTAGCGCCGGTGCACTTCCACGCCTTTACAGACGTGGAAGAGAACGTGCGCCGGCAGATTCAGCGAGTGCGCAACCATCCGTTCATCCCCAGGCACATTCCGGTGCGCGGGTTTGTCTATGACGTAAAGACAGGCCGGCTCAAGGAAGTGACCGATGCGGTGGCGGCGGTGCGCAAGAGCGCGTGAGGCAAAAGCCCGGGAGCGACTTTGCGGGTGGCGCTCCCGGGCGGAAACTGTCAGGGACTTTCTTCGATGCTGATGGATTGGAGCGAGGCAGCCAGTGTCTCCAGTTCCTCAGCGGAAGAAGCATAGAAGTTGATGGAGACGAGGTAGCCTGCGGCGAGCGTCTGCACAAAGGCGCGATAGAGCTGGTTTCTTCCCGCGTTGTGCACCAGGTCGGCGCGCACAAACTGGTGGCCCTTGACCATGATTTCGATGGGCGGGGCGAGCAATTTGGCGTTGGAGCCGGTGGCCATGCTCTCTGCCATCTGCGCAAAGCGGCTTAGATTGAGAGCGCCGGCGCGCGAGGGCACGGCATAAATGCGCAGGCAAGGCAGGAGGAGGCGCTGGCCGTCATCTTCTCCCTTGAGCGAGGCGGAAAAGACGACCCTATTGATCGTGATGTGCTGCGGCGGAGAGGCATCGGGGTTCCGCTGCAGCATGGCGGCGCGATTGGCCGCTTCTGTCCGCTGGTTGAGCGCACGCAAGGTTTCCGGCTTGCTTGCGTTCCAGTTCCGGGGGAACTCATAGGTCAGGTGGAGTTCGCGGTTCTTGTAGACGTTCTCCGTGACGGCCCAGCCCTCCAGGCCGGCGGCATCCGCAGAAAGAGAAACCTCGGAGCCCGGCCTTGAAGCGGATGGAGATGAAGATGGGCCGGGCGCAACCGAAGGTGGACGGGTTGCGAGAGTTGGCGCGGTGTTCGCCGGTGCAGGAGGGGGCGGGCTTGAGGCGGCCTCCGCCAGTTCGGGATTAGACGGACGCTTGAGTGCCTTGTCAATGGCCTCTTCTAGTGCTCCGCCAGTGAAGGGGCCCAGGCCGGACTGGCGGAGACGCACCACACCATCTTTATCGATCAGGATGTAGGTCGGGTAGGCGTCAATATCAAAGGCCTTCAATACGCTCCCGGAATGGTCGATATACTCGGTCCACGTCATGCGATGGTCCTGTACATAGCTGCGCCATATTTCTTCATCGTGGTCTGAGCTGATGCCGACAAGCTGAAATGGCTTGTTGGCGTACTTCTTGTTGAGGGCGATCAGCATGGGCACGGACTGGCGGCAAGGGGGACACCAGGTGCCCCAGAAATCCAGCAGGACGACCTTGCCTTTCAACGCGACGTTGGAGATGTTCTCCTTTTCTAGGGTAGTGAAGGAGAAGCCGGGAGCAAAGGGCGTGCGGGCGCGCAGCGGGTTGGCGGCATATGAGCGGGCGCGCGCCACGTCGGCCGGGTCGGCGCCGGAGATGGCCGTGAAGGCGGTGAGTTCGGCCACGCCCTCGCTATCGCGCTCCTGTTTGAGCAGCACCATGCCAAGGTTATAGCGGGCCACGGCATTCTCGGGTTGCAGGGCGAGCGCCGCGCGCACGTCTTCTTCCGCTTCCCGGAATTTCTTGTCCGTGGGCTTGCTGGCCATGCTGCTGAGCAGCGAAGCGCGGAAGAGATGGGCTTGCACCGCGAAATGCTTGTCGTCGCCGGCAAGCTTGAGCGCGTGCTTGGCATCATCGAGCGCGTCAGAAAAATTGCCCTGCAAGCGGTTAATGCTGGCGATCCTGAGATAGGCCAGCGCGGAAGTGTGGCGCGAGAGCTTATCGGCCTTGTGGTAAGACTCCAGGGCCAGGTCATATCTTTTCTTGTTGCGATAGGTATCACCCTGGGCAAGAGCCTGTGTCACCGGGTCAGATGTTTGTTGCGCAACCACCGCTGCCGGGGCGAGAAGTAGTAGTTGTACTAGAAACCAGCACGCGCGGAACATGCGGACACACCTCCGCAAACTAAGCGCGTTTGATCATACACCAGGACTCAGGCGGTGAGATCAACCATCGGCGCGTACAGGCCTTCACGTTCGGCGGCCCACAGGCGCAGGGCGTAGCGATTTACCAGCTCCGGGTGGGCCTCCAAGAAGTCAACCATAAGGCTGGGGGCCAGCAGCTCAAAAGCGCGGACAATCTCCGTGGGACGAGGCATGGGCCCGCGTTCGGTGAAAAAGTGGCTCAACTCAGCCATCATTTCCGGCTGCTCCATGTGCTGGCGCATGAAGCTGCGCAGCTCGTGCATCAAGGTGATCAAGACAGTGTCTTTAAAATGGCCTGACATCGAACAGCTCCTGACCCTCCCGCAAGGGGGGGAGGGTGGGGGATGGGCTGCAAGAAGGCCATTATGCCGCAGCGGCATTACAAGGGGATTAGAACCGGATTAGAGACGCTAATGAACAAGATGCCCCGGTCAACAACCTTGACCGTAGCCGCCCGCGCCGCCTGTGAACCGCAATGGCCAGGCTCGCGGTTTTCTTCAGGATTTCCGGGCCTTCCTTTTGCAGGTTTTTGCGAGTAGAATGCTGCGCGTTTTGGCCCCAAATCTGAAGTTTCATCTGAAGGAGACCGCATGAAAAAGATACTGACTTTTGCCTTTGCCCTGCTGCTTGCTGCCAGCCTTTCGGTTGCGCAGACCGGCGGGACCACCGACAAGAAGAGCGACGACAAGAAGCCGGCCACGGCAGATACCAAGAAGCCGGCTGCCGACAACACCAAAAAGAGCACCAAGAAGGGCGGCAAGAAGGGGGAAAAGTCAGGCAAGAAAAGCACGCCGGACAGCGGCACAACAGCACCAAAATAAGTTCGGTGGCTGGGAAGTTTGAGGAAGCGGCCTGCTGCGGCAGGCCGTTTTTTCTTGCCGCGTCGACTCTCTCCGAGACCGGGGCAGGCTTAACGACGGTGACCCAAAGTGCTATTCCCTGCAGGACTGGTCACCGCTATGCTCACAGGCAATGATGCCCGGAAAAACTCGCCCTATTGTGACCGTGATTGTGAGCGGCCTGCTGGCCTTGGCCGCTGGATGCAACAAGCCGCCCTCGGGCGCTCCAGCGCAGGCGCAGCAAGCGGCGCCTTTTACCGCGCCGCAGCCGCAGCCGGCCGCGGCGGAAACCAAAGAGATCGAGTTGGCTGAGGCGGTGGTGCGGATCCTGGAAGCAGCGCACCGCAGCGGCGCCGTGATCTATCGTGGAAGCTGCGCGGCGGAGCGGCGGATCGCCGATCGCTATCTTGTGCGCGAACCGCTCAAAACGCAGCCGATGAACGAAGCGCTGGAAGAGATCACGCGCCACTATCCCGAGTTGAAATGGCGCGACGCAGACGAGCACGGCGTGCGCGTGCGCGACAGCGCAGTGGCGGCGGGGCTGCTCAAGGTCCGCGTGAAGGAATTTGCCCTGATTGAAGACCGCGAACCGGAAGCCGCGCTGGCTGCGCTGTGGCGCTCGCCGGAAGTCATCAGCTACATGGCAGCACACGGCGTGCGCTTTGCCCGCCAGGGCGCGGCGCCGCGCTCGCGGCGGAAACGCGCCGTAGTAGTGGTCCACATGAAAGACTCGACGGTGGAGGAAATTGTGCAGCGCATTGTGGCCAGCTATCCGGCGGCGCAGAGCAGATCGGGCGCGCACAGAGTGTGGATGTATCGCGAATGCCGCGCGGGCGCCGAGACCGTGGTGGAAGTGAAGGTCTTGTGACCGCCTGCCTTGCGCAACAAAATTAGTCCTTTCCCTGCGTGACAATTGGCATTATTCTGCAAGCTGATGCAAGTGCGCATGACAGTTCTGGCCAGCGGCAGCCGGGGAAACTGCACCGTGATTTCCAGCGGCGACGCGAGCATCCTGGTGGATGCTGGAATTTCATGCCGGGAAACGCTCAAACGCATGCGCGCCGCGGGTGAAGACGCGCACAAGCTCAAGGCGATCGTGGTGTCGCACGAGCACAATGACCACGTGGCCGGGCTGCGGGTGCTGGCGCGCAAGCTGGCGATCCCGGTCTACATCACGGAGGCCACCTACCAGAGCTGGCGCCGCGATAATAAAGATGCCGAGGGCAAGCCGGCGGTGCTGGAGCGTCGCGAACATTTCCGCGCGGGGCAGGCGTTTGCGGTCGCCGGGATCACGGTGACGCCGTTTACCATCCCGCATGACGCTGCCGATCCCTGCGGGTTTACCTTTGCCGCCGCGGGCGTGAAACTGGGCGTGGTCACGGACCTTGGCTACCTGCCGCCGAACGTGAAACATCACCTGCGCGCCTGTGACGGGCTGATGATCGAATCCAACCACGACCTGGAAATGCTGCGCAACGGCCCTTATCCGTGGATGGTCAAACAGCGCGTAATGAGCCGGGTCGGGCACCTTTCCAATGAGGCGCTGGCGGAGTTCTTTGCCAGCGACTACGACGGGCGGGCGGTTTTCCTCGTCCTGGCCCATCTTTCCGAGCATAATAACCACCCGGAACTGGCGCGCGAAACCGCGCACAAGGCCCTGGGCGGCAAGCTAAACTTGTTCCAACAGGCTTCAGTCACTCTGGCCCATCAAGATAAGCCTCTCCAGCCACTCACCTTGGGGTAACATATACCTTATCCAGCAAAGTCAGTGGTCAGCAGAGAGGCTCAATCTAGAGGGATGTATGAACAGCGGTTGCAGTGATCGCGTGGTCGGGGACATACTCGCTGGTTGGAGATACGACATTTCAGGCCTGGCCATTGAGATGCGCGGGGACTATGAGGCGCATCTTGCCGAGTGCGATCATTGCCGTTCCCGCCAGGTGCTGCACCGCACCATCGATATCGGCCTGATGATCGTGGCCAGCATCTCCGCCGTGCTGTTTCTTGTGGCCTTTGGCGCCGTCCGCCACTTCTCTCCCCGGCACGCGCTGGTGCTGGAGCTGATAGCCCTGGCCGGCTTCCTGTTCTTCAGCGTGGTGTGGCTGATTGTGGCGGTGGCCACTCCTGCTCCCGTAGTTGTAGCCGACGTCGCGCGCATCCACGCCCGGCGCATCCATGACCGCCTGCCCAGCCAGATCAAAGAAAAACTCCCGGAGATTACCCAGGAGTTTCTGAAGAAGAACAGCACGTAGCCGGCGCGATTCCACGGAACTACTCGAGCTCACTACAACTCACGTGCGGTCAGCCCATTGGAGACCTTAGGGCAGCCACAAGTATCCGATCACGCCCTCGTCGCGGTAGCCTTGGTGCATGGTTGCCTCTGCCACCTCCTGAGCGTTGGCGCTGTAGAAATGCATGCCGGTTTTCGTGCTCACCATGCGATGCACCGGCGCCGTCCCTGGCTGCTGCGACCTGGCGACGTAGCCGACAACCCCTTCATCCCGCCCTCCCTGGGCGAGTACTGCATTCCGTTCTTCCTGCGACGTGGTATAGAAGTGGTCGCCATTGGCGATATAGATCCGGAACAGAGCGGCGGTATCCCGCGCCGGTGCAGAGGAAATAACACCCACAACACCTTGCGATCTCCATCCCTGCGCCTGAACGTTGGCGATTTCACCCTGGTTGGTGGTGTAGAGATGCTGGCCGGTTTGTGGATTGTCCGCGCGATAGATGGGCACACGCGCAGCGGGTGCGGGACCGCGGTGTCCGTAATCAGGATGTCCGTAACCAGGATGCCCGTAACCGGGCCCTTCTGCAGCTTGTCTTTCACCTCCAGCACCTCCAGCCCGGAAATGCCCGCTGGTGCGGATATCGCCGTCGCGCGTCATGATCTGCCATTCCACGGGCCGGCCCGGCTCGAGACCTGTGAGTTCAAGCGAATGACGGGTTGAGCCGCCCGGCTGGTAAGCTGACCTCCACGGTCCTCCCTCGACGCGGTACTTCACGTGATTGGTCGCCGTTGCGCTGGTGGTCCAGGTGATGACGGCCGTGTGGCCGGTGTTGTGCACGATGTCCGGCCCCTGCGTGATGTGAATACGTTTTTCTGATGGCTCATCCATGGTGCTCTTCTGCGCCGTTGCGCCAAGCGCCGCCAGGCAGAGCCCAATTGCCAATAGCCCTGTATCCCTTTTCATGTTCTTCTCCCTTGCCAGATTGCCGAGTGGCCAGATTTACGCTTGGTTCGGGTATGCGTCCACCAAGAGCAATACGAAGTGTCTGCCAGATACGAAGGGCCGGCAAACGGCGGGGTTGCCAGAGCTCCTGCCGCATCCTGAGAAAACAAAAACTCCCGGAGATGATCCGGGAGTTTCAGACGAAAAAAGTTAGATCTTCTATTCCAGCCAGAGGAATCCGATCACGCCCTCATCACGATAGCCCTGATGTCTGGTGGCTTCTGCAACCTCGCGTTCGTTGGCGCTGTAAAAATGCATTCCCGTCTTGGTGCTCACCATGCGGTGCAGAGGCAGCGTACCCGGCCTTTGCGATTTCAAGATGTAGCCGACCACTCCTTCGTCCCGCCCTCCCCGGCTGACCACCGTGTCCCTCTCTTCCGGCGAAGTGGTATAGAAGTGGTCGCCATTGGAGACGTAGATTCGATAGATGGCGATATGGCCCCATGCCGGCGATTTGGCGATATAACCCACCATCCCCACCGAGTGCCATCCCTGCCGTTCTACTCTCCTGATCTCATGCTGGTCAGCGGTGTAGAGGTGCTGGCCCGTCTGGGGCTGGTCTGCGCGATAAATAGGCATGTGCGCCGGACGATAATTGCGGTCCCTGTCGTCGTCATCGTCGCCTCTCGTGCGGAAATCACCGCTGGTGCGGACATCGCCGTCGCGGGCCAGGATCTGCCACTCAACGCGCCGGCCGGGCTGCAGTCCGGTAAGCCGCAGGGCGTGGTAATTTGTCTCGTCGCGTTGCTCCGACATCAGCCACTGTCCTTCGCCAACGCGGTAGCGCACGCGGCCGAAGGAGGGCCTGTCTGTGGTCCAGGTGAGCGTGGCCTCCCTGCCGTTATCGTTGCTCACGGTTGGGCCTTGCGTGATACGGACGCGCCTCTCACCGCGCTCGTCCATGTCGTTCTGCGCTGCCGCCCCCAGGGCGGCCAGGCAGAGCCCAAGCATCAATAAAGTTGCCTTTATCTTCATCATTCGCCCCCTTAACGCAAACGCAATTTTTCGTCCAGAGTTGCGGGATTAACACAAGGATATGCCATCAGGGAGACAAAAGGTAAGCTGGATCGGCAATTTCCCCGATTACCCAGGTCACTGGACTGTCAATACTTAGCTTTCGAGCGCCCCTACCAGGTCGGTGATCCTGGCCACGCGATGCTCCACGCACCAGCGCTGCAGCCCGTCCACGATCTTCTCCGTGGCGCAGGGGTCCCAGAAATTCGCCGTGCCCACCTGCACCGCCGCCGCGCCCGCCAGCATGAACTCCACCGCGTCTTCCGCCGTGGTAATGCCGCCCATGCCGATCACCGGGATTTCCACCGAGTGCGCCGCCTCATACACCATGCGCAGCGCGATGGGCTTGATCGCCGGCCCGCTCAGCCCGGCGGTCACATTGGAGATGCGCGGCTTGCGCGTCTCCGCGTCAATGGCCATGGCCACAAACGTATTCACCATGGAGATGGCGTCCGCGCCCGCGTCTGCCGCGGCCCGGGCCATCGCCGGGATGCTGGTCACGTTGGGCGAGAGTTTTACGATCAGCGGCCGCCGCGACGCCGACTTGCAGTTGGCCACCAGCTCTTCCAGCATGGTGCGCTGCGTGCCGAACACCATGCCCCCTTCGTGCGTGTTAGGGCAAGAGACGTTTAACTCGTAGGCCGCGATCCCTTCCGCATCATTGAGGATGCGGATCGTTTCCACGTAATCCTCGCGCGTGTAACCAAAGACGTTGCAGATCACCGCCACGTTCTTTTTTGCCGCCAGGCGTGGCAGTTTCTCCTGAATGAACGCCGGCGCGCCGATGTTCTGCAGCCCGATCGAGTTCAGCATGCCGGCAGCCGTCTCAAACAGCCGCGGCGGAGGATTGCCCACCATCGGCTCGCGCGAAAGGCCCTTGGTCACGAAGCCGCCCAGCTTTTCCAGGGTCACAATGTCCTCAAACTCGATTCCGTAGCCGAACGTCCCGGCGGCGGCGATCACCGGGTTTTTGAACGTGATCCCGGCAAATTTCACGCTCAGGTCCGGTTTCTTCCAGGTTGCGGCTTCCTGCGGTGCGGTGGTGGTAGCCATTGCCTCTAGTGTAGCAATTCAACGCCGGCCAGTAGCCAAACCCGCCTCTGCCATGCGTCCATGGCCGCCTGGCCACCCGCAGAGGAATGCTATACTTCCGCCCCAAGGACCAGTATGCCAACTAAGTTCCTGGCGTTGACAGTCATCGCGGCTGCAATGGCATTGGGGTGTCGATGTTCACTTCACGTCACGCCCCCGCCCCCGCCTGCCGCGGCGGCCCCCAGCCTTGTGTCTGCGCAACCGGCGAATGATCCGATGGCCGCCCCCGCGCAGAAAAAACCTTCAATCACTCCCCCAGTGATCACCTCTGTCGAGCTGCAGCCGGCGAAAACGCTGCTGGTGCAGCCTTGCCCAGTCGAGTTGATTTTTCACGGCGAAATCACCACCAGCCGCCCCACTTCAGTGACTTACACCTGGGTGGATTCCCGGGGACGGACATGGCCCGAGCACCATCGCAGGTTCACGCTCGCCGGCGGTAATGCCGTGACCCACAAATGGAAGGTCGGCAAACCGGGAAAGCCGGTGGATGCCTGGGTGCAACTCAAGGTAATCTCCCCGGAGAGCCGGCTTTCCAACAAGGTGCCTGTCCACTTCACCTGCGCCAAATGATCCCCCTCTCGCTGTGTTCCTCTGTGTCCTCTGTGGTTAGATAGTAGTAATGATCCAGCTTTCTTCCGCCGGCAAGCGATTTGGCCCGAAAGTCCTGTTCCAGGAACTGGACTGGCTGGTCACGCCGCAGGACCGTGTGGGCATCGTCGGCGGCAACGGTACCGGTAAGACCACGCTGCTGAAAATCCTGGCCGGGATGGAATCGCTGGACGACGGCCAGGTGAATCGGCAGCGGGGAATGCGCATCGGCTATCTCCCGCAGGATGGCCTCTCCCTTTCCGGGCGGACGGTCTTCGCCGAGTGCCTCTCCGTTTTCAGTGAAGTTCATGACATCCAGCGCGAGCTGGAAGAACTGGCGCATCGTATGGCGGAAGTCGACCACGCGGGCGAGGAGTATGAACAGATTGCGGAGCGCTATCACCGGCTGCAGGCGGAAATCCACTCGCGCGATGCTTACAGCCTGGAGTCAGAAGTGGGCGTGGTGCTGAACGGGCTGGGCTTCAAGAAAGAAGATTGGGAGCGCCGAACGGAAGAATTCTCCGGCGGCTGGCAGATGCGCATCGCCCTGGGCAAGCTGCTGCTGGAAAAACCCAATCTGTTGCTGCTGGACGAACCCACCAACCACCTGGATCTTGAAACCCGCAACTGGCTGGAAGGGTACCTGCATGACTATCCCCATGCCTACGTTTTGATCTCACATGACCGCTACTTTCTCGACGTGACGGTGAACAAGATCGCCGAGATTTGGAACAAGAAAGTCTGGTTCTACACCGGCAATTACGAAAAGTACCTGGCGCAAAAAACCCAGCGGCAGGAGCAGCTTGAGGCGGCGCATCGCAACCAGCAGGAAAAAATCGACCAGCTCCAGGCCTTCATCAATCGCTTTCGTTACCAAGCCACCAAGGCCAAGCAGGTGCAGAGCCGGATCAAAGAGTTGGAGCGGATGGAGAAGATCGAGGTTCCGCCGGAGGAAAAGTCCATCCACTTTTCTTTTCCCCAGCCGCAGCCCAGCGGGCGCACCGTGGTGGAGGCCAAAGACGTGGCCAAGGACTACGGTCCCAAGCATGTGTTTTCCCGCGCCAGTTTTGTTATCGAGCGCGGCGACCGCATCGCCCTGGTGGGGGTGAACGGCGCGGGCAAATCCACGCTCATCCGGCTGCTGGCGGGACTGGAACCGGCCACCAACGGCGAGATCAAGCTGGGCCATAACGTTCAAGTGGATTACTTTGCCCAGGACCAGTACAAAGCTCTGGATACGCAGGTGCGCCTGCTGGATGACTTGTTTCAAGTTGCGCCGCGCTCCACCCAGACCGAACTGCGCAACCTGCTGGGATGTTTCCTTTTTTCTGAAGATGACGTTTTTAAGACCATAGGCGTGCTCTCCGGTGGCGAGCGCAACCGCTATGCTCTGGCGCGCATGCTGCTCCATCCTTCGAACTTCCTGCTGCTCGATGAACCCACCAACCACCTGGACCTGCGCGCCAAGGACGTGCTGCTGGAGTCGCTCGAGAGATTCACCGGAACCGTGGTCTTCGTGTCGCACGATCGTTATTTCATCGACAAGCTGGCGACGCGAGTCTTTGAGATCGGCGAGGGACGCGTAGAGGTCTTCCCCGGCAATTACGAAGACTACCTGTGGCGTAAGCAGGGCGGAATCGCCGCGGCCGGCGTCGTGGGCAATCCTAACGGCGCAAAGCCGCAGGGTGGGTCCACCTCCGCCTCCGCTCAGGCGCAGTCTGTACCGGAAACTGAAGCCAAACAGAAACGCATCAATCCCATCAAGCTCAAGCAGATGAAAGAGCGCCTGAAGGAAGTGGAAGAAGAGGTGGTGCGTTTGGAGGCGGCCATCGCGCTGGCGGAGAGGGCGCTGCAGAGCTTCGTCAGCGTGGAAGAAACGCAGCGCCAGACCGATCTGTTGAACCGCTCCAAGAGCGAACTGGAGCAGCGCATGGCGGAATGGGAAGAGCTGGCGCAGACGCTGGAGACAAGCTGATCACCACCAGGCGCGCGAAGGCGCCAGCGTTGTCTGTCGTGCTTGCCTTAGCGCGTCGCTGCGCAAGCGGAGTGCGTGAAACAGAGAGGGCACGTCCCGGTGCCATGCCGGCAGGAGAAGCGTCATGACGGTCCCTTGCAAGTTGCACAGGATTCCCCAGCGCAGCGTTAGATCGATGAACCAGCCATCCAGATCGAAGCCCAGAAGAGAGATCATGGCCGCGGCCATGAGCAAGCCCCAGATCTTCGAGAGCACGGAATGGTAGCTGGCGTGGCGGCCATACTTGAACAACGAGAAAAGATGTTGGGCAGCTTCAGCAGCCAGCAGTGCCACAATGAGCGGCCAGCGCTCCAGGACTGCCGCTGGATGGCGCACCAGAACGGCGATGAGAACGCAGAGGTAAAAGAAGGTATCGGCGCGGGTGTCCCAGCGGCGCAGGTCTTCTGTATCAACATCCCAGAGACGGGCCAAAACGCCGTCATAGATATCGGAGAGCAAAGCCATAACGATCAGGGCGGCGAGGAAGGCGCCGGCGCTCGGCGACCGGGCCAGGCTGACCAGCAACACAACCGGGCCAAGCGCGGCACGGAAGGAGACCATCACCGCTGGAATACGCAGTTTCCAGCCGGAGCGTGCGCGCCTGGCCCAGAGACGCGCATGGACCCACGCCTGTAACAACACACCCGCCAAGGCTGATCTGCGGTTTGACAGCAGGCACCGCACAGCCAGAGCGAGCAACGCGACGGTCTTGATCATGCGCGCCTCCGTCTGGTTCATGCGTTCGAGTGTCAAGGCAGAGAAGAAGAGGCACAAGCGGCAAAGTACGTCAGGAACGGAGGTGTCGTGGAATGACGGGGAGAACCGGCATTCAGCACTTAGCAGTCGGGGTCTCCCTCTGCAATCCCGAGCGCGAGCGAGGGAGCCCTATTCGCTTGCATTCTTTTTTGCATATAACTTCTTCCCCTGGAATGCTAGCCAGAAGATAGGATCTCTCGCTCCGCTCGAGACTTCGGAAGGAAGCTGCTGATTGCTCCTACTGCACTGTCACCGTGGTGGTGGCGTCCGGGAGAAATCCCCCCTCACCTTCCGCCTTTGCCTATTGCATTCCCGGCGATGGCGTCTACAATAGCTGCGCTATGCGAACACTTCTCGCTGTCCTGATGTTTTTCGCCGTCTCCGCCTGGCCGCAACAGCAACAAGGCACGGTGGACGTTACCGCTGAACCTCACCATCACCACGTGCTCGATAATATTTTTGTGCGCGCGTACGCGGTCACCGTGGAGCCGAAGACCACGTCGCTGATGCACCGGCACCCGAACAATTATCTTTCCGTCTCTCTGGGCGACGCGGAGATCCTGAACACCAAAGAAGGCGCCCAGCCCGTGACCACCAAGCTCAAAGATGGCGACGTGCGCTACACGGCGGCACCCCTGGTGCACGCGGTGACCGATGCAGCCGACACGCCCTTCCGCAACATCACGATCGAGCTGATGCAGCCCACCACCAACCAGAAGGCCTGCACCGAAGCGTGCGAGATCCCCATCACCTGCGAAAAAGACGCGCCCTGCGCTTCCGTGACCAAGGTGATGAGCGCGGACCAGTGGTCGGTCACACGAATCACCATTCCGCCCGGCGGCTTCTATCCCAAGCACACGCATCTGGCCAACTTTCTGGTGATTCCGCTAACCGATGGAGACACCAAAGTGCAGGTGCAAGACGCTGCGCCAATCACCAACCACGGCGAAACCGGCAAGATCACATGGAACAACCCAGTCATTCATTCGATCACCAATACGGGATCGAAACCTGTGAGCGTGGTTGTACTGGAGTTTCGCGGCAGGCCGGCAGGTGAAGGCTCGGAATCCATGGGGCCTCAGGACGCAAAATCGGGAGAGCACAAGCCCCACGATCATCACTAGACCGCGTCTACGGCTCTTGGGTCCCAGCCGATCATCGATCATCGGTCATGGGTCCTGTGCTCAAATTACCGTGGAGCTTGACCGGCCGGCGCAATTTAGCGTCTTGCGGGCAACAGCAGGTCTACCTACAATCTCTCATATATGCAAAAGTCCCGGATTCTGGGGCTCTTGCTGGTGGCCATCGCCGCTTTGGCCCAGCAGCAGCCTGTGGAAGTCACGTCTGAGCCGAGCCATCATCTGGTGCTCAAGAACGAGTTCGTCTGCGTTTTTGACGTGACGGTGGCGCCCAAGGCGACCACGCTGGTCCACAAGCACAACTATGATTATCTCTTTGTGACGCTGGGAGACGCGGACCTGATCAATGCCCGGACCGGCGAGCAGCCGGTTCCCTTGAAGCTGAAAGACGGCGAAGTCCGTTTCAGCAAAGGCAATTTCTCCCACGCCGCCACCAATCAGAGCGATCGCCCGTTTCACAACATCACGATTGAGCTGCTGAAGCCGGCCACGAACGTGAAAGTCTGTACTGCTTCATGCGATGCCAGCCCGCCTTGCGTTTCAGGCAGCAAAAACTGTGTCAGCGTGGAACGGAAAATCACATCCGACCAGTGGACTGTCTCTTTCGTCACTTTGCCGCCGTCATCACGAGTGGAGAAACATACGCACCCGATGGCGCACATGGCGGTTGCCGTCTCCGATCTCAACCTGAGTGCACAGGAAGGAACCTCAAGCAATGAAATCAAGCGCTCTCCGGGCGGCCTGGACTGGGTCCCTGCCGGAACGACGCACACGGTGGTGAATGCTGGCACATCGCCGGCGCGGATGGTCACGATTGACTTTGCAGCGGAGAGCAAATGATGGCAGCCGAGACCATTCTTCAGCCCGATACTCCAGAGGCGCGGGAATACAACCGCAAGAAACGATGGCTGGAAATCGGCGACCTGGCCCTGAACATGGGATTTCTTCTGGCCCTGCTGGTCACCGGCTGGAGCAGCAGCCTGCGCGACGTGGCCATACGCATGTCACGCGAGCACTACGCACTGCAGTTGTTCTATTACGTGCTCTTTCTCAGCCTGTTGAGCAAAACGCTTCGCGGGGCGCTGGATTTCTACGGCTTCCGCCTGGAACACCACTTCAATCTTTCCAACCAGAAGCTCGGCTCCTGGATTAAGGACCAGATCAAGGGCTGGCTTGTGGGACTGGTGCTGGCGACAGTGGTCGCCGAGATTGTTTACGCCCTGATCCGCACCTCGCCCGAACACTGGTGGATCTATGCCTGGCTGGTCTTCATGGCAATGCTTGTCTTCTTTGCCCAGGTCGCACCGGTGGTGCTGTTCCCCTTGTTCTACAAGTTCTCTCCTTTGCAAAACGAGGAACTCAAGGAACGTTTGGTTCGGCTGGGTGAGCGGGCCGGCACCCGCGTCCGCGGCGTGTATGAGTGGAAGCTTTCCGAGAAGAGCAAGAAGGCCAATGCAGCGCTCACCGGTCTGGGCAACACGCGGCGCATCATCCTGGCTGACACGTTGCTCGCCAATTACAGCAATGACGAGATTGAAGCCGTGCTGGCCCACGAGCTGGGCCACCATGTGCACAGCCATATCGCAAAAAGCATCGCCGTGGAGGCGCTGGTGACGCTGGCCGGCTTCTGGGCGGCCAATGAGGCGCTGCGCTACGCCATTGACCAGCAGAAAATGTTCGAGCACCTCACGGACTTTGCCAACCTGCCGCTGCTAGTTCTGGTCACCAGTGCGCTTTCCCTGCTGCTGATGCCCGCCATCAACGCTTATACGCGCTATACCGAGCGCCAGGCCGATCTCTACTGCTGGAAGTCCGTGCCCAGCATTGAGCCTTATGTGAGCGCCATGGAGAAGCTGAACAAGCAGAACCTGGCGGAAAGCCATCCTTCAAGGATTGTGGAAATCCTCTTTCACTCGCATCCACCGATCGCGAAGCGCATCGCGGCTGCGCAGGAGTGGGCGAGAAAGCATAGGCCAAGTCTGGCGACCTAAGGTTTTTTGAAGGGCGCTGCTAGGTGCTGCGGGAAGAGTTCGGCAAATGGCGGGTTTGTGACTCCCATCATACTGATCTCAATACCGATTTCGTCGGATCCAATATCCTCGATCTGAATGCCTCCTGCACATTCAATTGGTTCTCCTCTTGGCAACGAAACCGTCAGCCCATCAGGTGGAACCCAGTTCTCGAAATGCTCGATACAGTATTTTTGAATTGCATTATAGGCGGGGGTGGGAAACAAGCGGCCCGATGCACAGCCCATCGATGGGTCTCCGTATTCAAATTCCGAGAAGCCGATTACCCGATCCCCGAGTTTGACCTCAAAACGCATCACAGCCTGCAGTCCTCAGAGCCCCTGCCGGATCATCTCTTCTACGCGCTGCAAATCCTCTTCGGTGTCCACGCCCACGGTGTTGAAGGGCGTCTCCTCCACGTAGATGTCGATGCCGTTTTCCAGGAACCTGAGCTGCTCCAGGCGCTCGGCCGCCTCCAGCCTAGATTCCGGCCACTGGCAGAATTTCTCCAGCGCCGCCGGGCGATACGCATAGAAGCCCAGATGCTTGAAGTATTGCGCCGCGCCGCGGCCCTCGCGATCGAAAGGAATGGTGGAGCGGGAGAAGTAGAGAGCGCGTCCGCTTTTGTCTGTGACCACCTTGACCGCGTTGGGATTGTCAATATCGTCTGCCGGGCAGGGCGTCTTGATGGTGGAGACCAGCACTTCCGGGCGCGCCATCGGCCGCAACAGCGCTGCCAGGTGCTCGGGCCGGGCCAAAGGTTCATCGCCCTGAATGTTGACGTAGACTTCCGCAGCCACCCGATGCATGACTTCATACACGCGATCAGTCCCGCTGCGATGCTCGGGCGAGGTCATCTGCGCTTTCCACCCTTTGGCCCGCGCCACTTCAAACACTTCCTCGGAGTCAGTGGCTATGATCACATCGTCCAACAGGGGACAGCGTTTGGCGGCTTCATATACGCGCTGCACCATCGGCTTGCCCGCGATCTCGCGCAGAACCTTGCGCGCCAGCCGCGTGGAGTTGAGGCGTGCGGGAATCACAGCTACGGTGCTGAAGGCGTTTTTCATCGTACGATTCCCTCAGCGCATTCTCATCTGCCGCAGCTTCTGCGACTTCTCTTCCACGCTCTTGGCCAGTTTTTCCTTCAACTGGTTCAGCTTGGCGGCGACCGTGGTGTTGCCCAGGCCAATAATCTGCGCCGCCAGAATCCCGGCGTTGGTCGCGCCAGCCTTGCCGATAGCCGTGGTGGCCACTGGGATTCCCGCAGGCATCTGCACGATGGCCAGCAGCGAATCCAGGCCGTTCAGCGGCGTGGAAGGAATGGGCACGCCGATCACCGGCAGCGTGGTTTCCGCGGCGATCACGCCAGCCAGGTGTGCCGCGCCGCCCGCACCGGCGATGATGACTTTGATTCCGCGCGAGGCCGCGGTGCGCGCGAACTCCGCCGTCCGCGCCGGCGAGCGGTGCGCCGAAGTCACATCGATCTCATAAGGGATAGAGAAATCTTCCAGGGCTTTGGCGGCTTCATTCATGATCTCCAGGTCTGAGTCCGATCCCATCACAATGGCAACAAGCGGGCTTTCAGGCATGCAGGTTTCGTTTCCTCTTCTGATTATGGTTTTAATTCTTTTGTTCGCGTTTATTCGCGGCCCAGCTACAAACTCATTTCATGGTCTTCACCGCGCGCGCTCCGATATCTTTGCGGTAATACATGTCTTCAAAGCTGATCACGCCCACGGCTTCATAAGCTTTGGCGATCGCGTCTTCCAGGCGGGGCGCCAGCGCGGTCACGCCCAGCACGCGGCCTCCGCTGGTGTAGTACGTGTCGTCGCGTTTGTTGGTTCCGGCGTGGAAGACCTTCACGTCTTTCATCTCTCTCGCGCGCTCCAGGCCGGAGATGGGCTTGCCGGAGACAAAGCTGCCTGGATATCCGCCGGAGGCCACCACCACGCAGCAGGAAGCGCTCTTGGACCAGCGGAAAATGCCGTCGCTCACGCGGCCCTCAATCGAAGCCTCGATCGCTTCCATCAGGTCGCTCTCCAGGCGCGTCAGCACCGCCTGGGTTTCCGGATCGCCAAAGCGGCAGTTGAATTCCAGCACCATGGGCTCGCGTGGGGTCATCATCAGGCCGCAGTACAGGATGCCGCGATATGGCGTGCCCTCGCTGTTCATGCCCGCCACCACCGGCCGCGCGATGTGGTGCAACAGCCACTCCACCATCTTGTCGTCCACCAGGCCGTCCACCGAGTAGGCGCCCATGCCGCCGGTGTTGGCGCCGGTATCGCCTTCTCCCACGCGCTTGTGGTCCTGCGCCGCTGCCAGCGGGGCCACA
>DASVFK010000249.1:0-2164 GCA_036380095.1 Candidatus Angelobacter sp.
GGGGAACCTTCGTCAAGGTACGACCACGATGTTCGAGGGGATATCGGTCACCGGCTGCAGCGTTTGCGAGACCAGCGTGAGGGCGCCGGTGGCGGGATCGATCCTGAAGGTGCTGAGCTGCAATTGCGCCACGTAGGCGAACCGGCCTGATCCATCCACATTGATGCTGGCGGCGTTGGCCACCGTGGCGGCGGGAATCGGAGTCAAGGAGCCGACCAGAGGATTCACCGCGTAGCCTTTCACGTGGCTTTCCACACCGTTCTGGAAAGTGATGTAGAGGAACCTTCCGTCCGGCGAGAGCGACATTCCCGCCGCAAACAGGTCCGTGGCAAAAGGCGAGCCGGGAACGTGGTTAAGCGTTCCATTTCCCGCGATCGCAAACACGGCCACGGTTCCCTGGATCTGGTTCGCCACATAAAGGAAGCGCGAATCGGCGCTGACCGCCATAACGCCGGCCGACCCGCCGGTGATGATCGGCGTGGTGGCGGTGATGAGCTGGCCGGTCCCCTGGTTGATTCCGTAAACCTCAACCAGGCCATTGCCCGCATTGAAGAGGAACCTGCCATCGGGGCTGGCGATGGTGAAGCCGCCCACATTGGGCGCGGGGACCGTGAACGGCATGATGACAAGCTGCCCCGTGGCTTGATTAATGCTGTAAACGTCAAACCCGCTTCCGTTGGGCTGGTACAGAAAACGCCCCGTGCCTTCAATGGACATCAAGCCCAGGCGCTGTACGGGAAAGATGATCTGGCCCGGCGCCGGCGTGAGCAGGCCGTTGGAGCGGTTGATCTGGTATGCGCCAATGCCGGCTTGGCCAATCTGCACTCCAAAGGAAGAGGCGCCCAGGTTCAGGCTGTAAAGAAAGCGGCCCTTGGGATCAGCCACCAGCTGGACCACTACGTTCTGTCCCAGCACGTTTGCCGTGGGAGTGCCGGCTGCTGGGATGACTTGTCCTGTTGCGCTGTTGATCTGGCCGCCGAAGATGCCGCCTGCGGCTTCAAAGCTGATGACGCCGTAGGTAAACCGGCTTGGCGCCAGGGCCACCGGCGTGGGACTGGGAGTGGGAGCTGGAGTTGTTGTTGGAGTAGGAGAAGCCGGCGGCAGGGCCCCGCTCACGGAGGTGCTTCCGCAGCCTGCCAGTCCCAGCATCAGCAACATCAACAACAGGCAACTGAGACCGTACCTTTGGGAACCCATAAGTCAGCTCTTCCGCGCATCATTCCAACGCAAGTCGGGAAGTTGGCCGTGCTTGCTAACTCAAGATGCAGAGGGAGCTCTCAGTGGTTGTCAGAGAGCCGTTGCTTCTAAGGCTGTTTAGGGGGAGAACTTGGTAGCGGCAGATGTTCCGTGGACCACGATGTTGTCGATCAGCCTTGTAGTTCCCACGTATGCGGCCACGGCGATGAGCGCGCTTCGGCCGATTTCCATCACCGGATCCAGTGTCTCTGGACTTACGATCTCGAGATAGTCCAGGCGGACGGAGGATTCTTCTGCCATCACCTGCTTGCCCGCGGCGATCAGCGTTTCTGATTTCGTCTCTCCACGGTCCACCAGCATCTGCAAGCGCATCAGTGTGCGATAGAGCACGGTGGCTTGCTTGCGCTGTTCCGGATTGAGATAGGCGTTGCGAGAGCTCATGGCCAGGCCGTCGGCTTCACGCACAGTGGGGCAGACCACAATTTCCAGATCAAAATCCAGGTCGCGCACCATCTTGCTGATGATCGCCACTTGCGCGGCATCTTTTTGTCCGAAGAACGCCATGTCCGGCAGCACCAGGTTGAACAGCTTGGAGACGATGGTGGTAACGCCGCGGAAATGACCGGGACGCGAGCCGCCATCCAGCTTTTCACTCAAGCCTTCCACCGTGACCCATGTGGCGGCGCCCGCCGGATACATCTCTTCCACGGAAGGATGGAAAACGTAGTCTGCTTTTTCCTTCTCCAGCATGGCGCAGTCAGCGTCAAAGGTCCGCGGATATTTGCTGAAATCTTCATTGGGCCCGAACTGGGTGGGATTGACGAAGATGGAGACCACCACCACGTCACAGCGAGCGCGCGCGGCGCGGACCAGGGAGAGATGCCCGGCATGCAACGCGCCCATGGTGGGGACAAAGCCCACGCGCTTGCCCGCGTGGCGCGCCTGCCTGCTCAGTGCCGTGATTTCG
>DASVFK010000250.1:0-112088 GCA_036380095.1 Candidatus Angelobacter sp.
GTTCGCGATGAAGAGACGCGCACGCTTCCCAACCAGCCCCTGAGCATGATCGCAGGCCACAACGGCGGCATCCAGGTGAGCACCTGGGACAAATCGGAAGTGAGCATCAAGATGTGCAAGCAGGTTGCCGCCCGCGATGAGGCCACGGCGCGCAAGGCTTTGGCAGACACAAAACTGGAGATCAATGGCGGAAAGGTCAGCGTTCATGTGCCGGAGTCCGATGACGGTTTTTCCCTGGGCACGTTGCTGCTGGTGCGGACGCCCAGAGGTGCGGAACTGGAATTGGAGGCCTTTAACGGAGGCATTTTGCTGAACCGGTTTAGCGGGACGGCCAAGGCCCGCACGCAGAATGGCGGCATTGCGCTTAAGAACAGTGACGGCAATCTTACGGTGCAGGCACTGAACGGCGGAATCAGCATCAAAGATTGCGGCGGAGAGGTGAACGCAAATGTACAGAACGGCGGGCTGAGCATCAGTCTGGCGGAGCAATGGCAGGGAAAAGGCCTGGAGGCGCACACGCACAATGGCGGGCTGGTAATCGCCGTGCCAGGCAACATTTCTACCGGTGTGGAGATTGCGGCGTCTGAGCACACCTCAATCATCTGCAAAGACGATGTGTGCCAGGATGCGCAGCGCACTTGGGACGAGGGACGGAAAATCCTGCGCTTTGGCAGCGGCAATCCCCAGGTGCGGGCCACCACAGTCAATGGCGGAATTGTGGTGCAGCGGCGCGAGCACTCCCGGGCTGAATTGTGAGTTTTGCCCAAACGGCAACCCACCCCAAACCAAAGTACCCAGGCCTGGAGGAAACTTCAGGCCGTTGTTCTTTTGTGACCTGTTTCTCCCGGGGCACTCCACCAAAAACCCAGCAAGAATCACATATACTGGGATTGCAAGCAATGACAAGGCTCGAGGAAATTCTGGCTGCAACGCGGGCGCGAGTGGCTGTCGCCAAGCAGCAGGCAAACATCTCCGCCATGGAGCAGGCTGCGGCCGCCCACATCCCGCGCGGCTTTCGCAAGCGCCTGCAGGCCATGGCGCAGCTTGGTCCGGCCATCATCGCCGAGCTGAAAAAAGCTTCGCCTTCACGCGGCGAGCTGCGAGGCACGTTTCCTGTCGGGCTCCTGGCCAATCAGCTTGCGCGCAGCGGGGCCTCCGCGCTTTCCGTGCTGACGGATGAAAAATTCTTCCAGGGTTCCCTGGCCAACCTGATGGAGGCTTCAGCGGCCACCGAACTGCCCTGCTTGCGCAAAGACTTCATGGTTGATGAATTCCAGGTTCTGGAAGCGCGCGCGAACCACGCTGACGCCATTCTGCTGATCATGGCGGCGCTGGAAGACGCGACGGTGCGGGGGCTGCTTGACCGCGCCCGGGAGTTGGACCTTGACGTCCTCTGCGAGGTCCACAATCCCGATGAATTAAGGCGAGCGATTGACGCAGGAATGGACATGGTCGGGGTGAACAGCCGCGACCTCAAGACCTTCAACGTGAGCCTGCATACGCTGATGGACCTGGCAGAAAGCATTCCCGGACACGTGCTCAAGATCGCGGAAAGCGGAATCGAAAAGGGTTCTGATATCCGCGACCTGCATGCTGTGGGCTACCAGGCGTTCTTGATAGGCGAGACGCTGATGCGCGCTGAAGATCCCGGCAAGAAATTGCAGCAGCTCCTGCAGGACGCAGGATGGTATTCTCCTTCCACCAAGTCGTCTTCCAACTGGCGCGGCACCGTGCAATAAGCCCCATCTGCTAATCTCTCCAATGGGACATGAAGACATGGATTAAAATCTGCGGGACAACTTCGGTCAGAGACGCCCTGGCTTCCGTGGAGGCCGGCGCTGATGCCCTGGGCCTGATCTTTGCGCCCAGCAAGCGGCGTATCACGATGGAGAAGGCGCGGGAGATCATCCGCGCGCTGCCATCGGAAGTGGAGCGCATCGGCGTTTTTCTGAATGAGAGCGTGGACGAGGTGCTGCGTACCGTGATGGAGCTTGACCTTACGGGAATTCAGTTGCATGGTGATGAATTGCCGTTCGAGCTGTGCAGTTACTTGCCCAAAGCCCGCCGTGAGGAATTGCGGATCATCAAGACCATCCTTGTGCAAGAAGGGTTTGAGGTGAGACTCCAGGCGGGCATGCAAGCCGCCGCGGAGGTCGTGGACGCATGGCTGCTGGATTCCGGCACAGGCAGCGGAAGAACCTTTGACTGGCAGGGAGCGCGGAAACAATTAGGCGCGCAGCAGGGACAGGTTATCATCGCAGGCGGGCTTACCCCTGACAACGTGGTCCAAGCGATTCATACATTCTTGCCTTGGGGCGTGGACGTGGTGAGCGGAGTGGAGTATGAACCGGGACACAAAGACTGGAACAAATTGAAGGCGTTTGTGCAGGCAGTACGCGAAGCGGAGAAGCAGACATGGCAAGCGCGGCAGCAAAAGTGAAACCAGCGGCAGGAAGGTTCGGCCCTTACGGCGGACGGTATGTTCCGGAGACGCTGATGGCGGCCCTGGAAGAGCTGGAACGCGAATACGAGAACGTTCGCCGGGACAAGAAATTTCGCGCCGAGTTCGCGCGCCTGCTGAAAGAATATGCGGGCCGGCCTACCTCGCTGTTCCACGCCCGCCGGCTGACGCAGACGCTAGGCGGAGCCAAGATCTATTTGAAGCGAGAAGACCTGCTGCACACGGGCGCGCACAAGATCAATAATTGCCTGGGCCAGGCCTTGTTGGCGCAACGCATGGGGAAGCGCCGCGTCATCGCGGAGACCGGAGCGGGCCAGCACGGAGTAGCCACGGCCACGGTCTGTGCGTTGTTCGGTTTTGAATGCGTGGTCTACATGGGCGTGGAAGACATGCGCCGACAGGAACTGAATGTGTTTCGCATGCGGCTGCTGGGCGCGGAGGTGCGCGGGGTGGATTCCGGCTCCAAGACCTTGAAAGACGCGATCAATGAAGCCATGCGCGACTGGGTGACCAATGTTCGCGACACGCATTACCTGCTGGGGAGCGTGCTGGGCGCGCATCCTTACCCGACGATGGTGCGCGACTTTCATTCCGTGATCGGGCGGGAGGCGCGGGCGCAGATACTGAAGGCCGAGGGCAAGCTGCCTGCGGCGATCATCGCCTGCGTGGGCGGAGGCTCGAATTCGATCGGCATATTCCACGAGTTCATCAAGGACAAAAAGGTCAAGCTGATCGGAGTGGAGGCCGGTGGGCGCGGCGAACGGCTGGGAGAACATGCGGCACGCTTTCGCGGCGGCTTGCCGGGCGTACTGCAGGGAACGTACTCATATGTCCTGCAGGACGAAGCCGGGCAGATCGCTGCCACGCATTCGATTTCCGCGGGCTTGGATTATCCCTCGATTGGGCCGGAGCACGCGGCGCTGGCGGACACAGGACGCGCGGAATATGTGGCCGCGTCTGATGAAGAGGCACTCGAAGGCTGCGTGACGCTGGCGCGCACTGAAGGCATCATACCGGCGCTCGAGTCTGCGCATGCCGTGGCGGAATGCATGAAGCGCGCGCCGAAGATGAAGAAGGCGGATGTGGTGATCGTGAACATTTCCGGGCGCGGGGACAAGGACATTGGAATTTTGCGGGAGAACTTAAAGATCGGGTGAAAAAAAGCAAAACCTCAACGCGGAGACGCGGAGGCGCGGAGACGAAGCAGGAAATGAGGAAGAACGAGAGGAACAAGAGCCGGCTTCAGTTCGAAACCAAGCCGGGACTTGTCGTGTATGTCACTTGCGGCGACCCGAGTCTTGCGGCAACGCGCGACATCGTGTTGTCTGCCATTCGTGCCGGTGCAGACGTGATCGAACTGGGCGTGCCATTCAGCGATCCGGTGGCTGACGGACCGGTGATCCAACGGGCGAGTGAGCGCGCGCTGAAGAGCGGAACATCGCTCAAGGACGTGTTGAAGCTGGCCGCCGAACTGCGTAAGGAGTCCGACGCAGGGCTGGTGATCTTCACGTATCTCAATCCAGTGCTGCGCTTCGGCCTAGAGCGTTTTTGCGATGAGGCCGCCAAGGCCGGAGTGGATGGCGCGCTGATTACCGATCTAACGGTGGAAGAAGCGGACGAGTATCGCCGGCTGATGGCAAAGCACGGGCTGGACACCATCTTTCTGGCAGCGCCCACCAGTCCCGATCAGCGTTTGAAGAAGATTGCGCTAGCCTGCCAGGGATTCGTTTATGCGGTTTCACGCACCGGAGTCACCGGTACGCGCGAGCAGCTTGCGGGTGACGCCGCAGGGCTAGTCAAGCGGATCCGCAAGTTCACCAAGCTTCCGGTTGCAGTGGGCTTTGGTATTTCGAACGCGGAACAGTTTACTGAAGTAGGCGGCTTTGCCGACGCGGCCGTGGTGGGAAGCGCGATTGTGCAGACCATTGAACAGCATCCCGGGGCCGAAGCTGAGGCAGTGGCCGAACTCATCCGGTCCATGAAAACAAGCGCTGCGCGGCCAGCCTCTTCCCGGAGTTAACTTCTTTAAGTTATCCTCATTAGGCACTAATTTTGTTAATTAACTGCTCCCTTGTAGTTCTGTTCGTTAGAGGGGAGTGCGGACACATGGATATCGCAGACTGGCGCAAGAAGATCGATGAACTGGACCGCAAGCTGGTAGCGCTGCTCAATGAGCGGGCGCACGCCGCGCAGGAGATCGGCAAGCTGAAGCGCAACACCAAGATGCCGATCTACGAACCGGACCGGGAGCGGACCATCTTTGAGAACGTTCGCAAGGCGAATGGCGGGCCGCTGCCGGATGGCGAGCTGCGCCAGGTGTACGAGCGGATCATCGATGTGATGCGCAATATCCAAAAGGACGAGATTGTCACCGGCCAGGCCGAGCCTCAGGAAGGGCCTACGGAGTTTGATGTGGAAGTAAACGATTAGCTTTTCCGAAGTCCCGAGCGGAGCGAGGGATCCCTATGGGCTCGAGACGCTTGGGTTGAGGCACGAAACCTGAATAGAGCGTTAAGAGTCCAGAAGAGCATAGTGATCCCTCACACGCAAAACCGGCGCGTTCGGGATTTCAGAAAAAAAAGACCATGATCGTAGCGATGCAAGAGCGGGCAAGCGAAGAGCAGATCCAGCATGTGATCGAGCGGCTGATCAACATGGGGTTTGAGGTCCATCGTTCCACGGGCGCGCGGCAGACGGTGCTGGGCGCGGTTGGGGCTCGGCACGAGTTCGATATCCGGGACATCGAGGTGCTGCCGGGCGTGAGCGAGGTCCACCGCATCAGCTCGCCCTACAAGCTGGTGGCGCGAAGTTTTCGGCCGGAAGGAACCATGGTGCGCTTTCCCCATAGCGTGACCGTGGGCGGAGATGAAGTGGTGATCATGGCAGGCCCCTGCTCCGTGGAATCGCGCGACCAGCTCTTTGCCGTGGCCGAGTCGGTCTCGCGCTCCGGAGCCAAGTTCCTGCGCGGCGGCGCGTTCAAGCCCCGCAGCTCGCCTTACACGTTCCAGGGGCTGGGAGAAGAAGGACTCAAGCTGCTGCGCGAAGCTGCAGACAAGTTCGGCATGCTGGCGGTGAGCGAGGTGATGGAGATTTCGCAGATACCGCTCCTGCTTCCTTACGTCGATCTACTGCAGGTCGGCGCGCGCAACATGCAGAATTTCAATTTGCTGCGCGAACTGGGAAAGGTGCGCAAGCCGGTGCTGCTCAAGCGCGGCATCTCGGCGACCATTGAAGAGCTGCTGCTCTCCGCCGAATACCTGCTGGCCGGCGGCAACTATGACGTGATCTTGTGCGAGCGCGGTATTCGCACCTTTGAGACCTACACCCGCAATACCATGGACATCTCGGCCATTCCGATCGTAAAGAAACTTTCCCACCTGCCTATTGTGGGCGATCCTTCGCACGGGACAGGGCGCCGGGACAAAGTGGCGCCAATGGGGCGGGCCGCCGTTGCCGCGGGCGCCGACGGGCTGCTGATCGAGGTCCACAACTGCCCGGACAAAGCGCTTTCCGATGGCGCGCAGTCGCTCTACCCCGAACAGTTTGCCGAACTGATGGGACAACTGCGCGTGATTGCTCCAGCGGTCGGCCGCCGCATTGTATAGAATACTTGCAACTTCCCAGGCAGGGACCGACCGGAGCCACGCGTCCCCCGGAGAGGGCTGAAGCAAAACTTGACTTCTTAGGTTGAGAAGCAGAGGTGTCTTCCGGACATGCCTTTCAAACAAATAACCATTATCGGCACCGGGCTGATCGGCGGTTCGCTGGGCCTGGCGATCAAAGCGGCAGGATTTGGCGGCAAGATCGTGGGTTGCGACCGCGAGGCGACTGTGGACCGCGCGCGGGCCATGCGCGCCATCGACCTGGGCACGGAAGACCCGATAGAGGCCATTCAGGGCAGCGACCTGATCATACTGGCCACGCCGGTAGGTGCGATCATTGACTTGATCGAGCGGATCGGGCCTCTGGCGTCTCCTGACGCGCTGATTACCGATGTAGGCAGCACGAAGAAAGAGATCATCGACCGGGCGCGGGCGGTCTTCGGCGACCGTGCGCCGCAGCGCTTTCTCGCCGGCCATCCCATGGCGGGCAAAGAGCACGGGGGGATTGAAAATGCCGAGTCCAGGCTGTTCATCAACGCCGTATGGCTGCTGGTGCCGCAGGCGGGACAAGACCTGGAAAAAGGCAAGATCAAAGCTTATCGTGACCTTCTGGAAAGGGCAGGAGCTCGGGTGATGAAGATGGAAGCCGAGCGCCACGACCGGCTTTGCGCCTGGATCAGCCATTTGCCGCAGATGGTCTCTACGGCGATTGCTGCCACGCTGGTGGAGGAGCTGGGCGATACGCCGGACCTGCACGCGATTGGCGGGCGGGCATTGCGTGATGCGACACGGATCGCCGGCAGTCCTTACTCCATGTGGCGGGACATTGCATACACCAACGCGTCCAACATCGAACAGGCGCTGCACAAGCTGGAGCAGCGACTGGCGCACATCCGAGAAAACCTGCGCAACCCGGCGCTGCGCGAGGAATTTGAGCGCGCGAACAGATTCGAGCTGGGAAAAAAAGACGCGGCGGCAAGCGTGCTGGTGATCCCAGGCTGGCAGAATTCCGGACCGCTGCACTGGCAGACGCTGTGGGAGCAGCAGAACCCGATCATCCTGCGGGTGCAACAGCGCGACTGGGACACACCGCATCGCGCGTGGTGGCTGGAGCGCATTACCGCGGAGGTGCGGCAGGCCCCGGCGCCCATCGTGTTTGCCGCGCATAGCCTGGGGTGCATCGCGGTGGCGCACTGGGCGGAGCAGTCGCCGCCGGAGCTAAGCAAGATCAAAGGCGCGCTGCTGGTGGCGCCGGCGGACGTGGACCGCAAGGACACTCCCGCCCAATTGAACGACTTTCGTCCCGTACCCAAGCGCCTGTTGCCGTTTCCATCCATCGTGGTGGCCAGCAATGACGATCCTTATCTGGCAATGGAGCGCGCCCGCGACATGGCACGCACATGGGGCAGCCGCTTTGTGGATATCGGGCCGGCGGGCCACATTAACGGTGATTCCGGGCTGGGCGATTGGCCGGAAGGAAAACGCCTGCTCAGGCATCTAATTGAAGGAGAGTGAAAAGAATCGCCGCCATCGGGCGAAATCGCCGTGATCGAACGAAGCAAACCTGTCATTGGAGAGCGCTGACGATTTTGGTGCGTAGAACGTTTGCAGCGGCTGGCAGTGGTGGTTAGAATCGACTGTTTATGAATAAAGTCTTTGCCAATGCAGAAGAAGCAGTCCGCGATGTAGAAGATGGCGCGGTGCTCATGGTGGGCGGGTTCGGGTTGTGTGGGATCCCGGAAGCGCTGATTGAGGCGCTGGCTCGCAAGGGCGTCAAGAACCTTACCACCATCTCCAACAACGCCGGTGTGGATGACTTTGGACTCGGCAAGTTGCTCTATAACGGCCAGGTCAAGAAACATATCGGCTCCTACGTGGGCGAGAACAAAGTATTCGAGCGCATGGTGCTGGATGGCAAGGTGGAGCTTGAGTTGAACCCGCAAGGCACGCTGGCGGAGCGCATACGGGCAGCCGGTGCCGGCATCCCCGCTTTTTTCACTCCCACCGGAGCGGGTACGCTGGTGGCCCAGGGCAAAGAGACGCGCGAGTTCGATGGACGTCCTTATGTGATGGAAAAAGCGCTGAAGGCGGACTTTGCGCTGGTGCGGGCCTGGAAAGCCGATCGCTGGGGCAACCTGATGTTTCGCAAGACCGCGCGCAACTTTAATCCCGTGATGGCCACGGCGGCGCGCGTGACCATCGCGGAGGTGGATGAGATCGTGGAGCCGGGGGAGCTGAACCCTGACAGCGTGCACGTGCCCAGCGTCTACGTAAAAAGGATCGTGCTGAGCAAGGCGGAAAAGCGGATTGAGAAGCGGACAGTGAGAAAGAAAGCAGCTACTAGCTCCTAGCCGCTGGCAGCTGGAAGCTAGTGGCGAGCAGACACATCAAGAGACACTTAGGTCTTCGCGAGAAACAAACATGGCCACCACACCAGTCAAACCGGAAAAGCAGAAGGACGTAGAAAAGCGCGAGCGCATCGTGAAGCGGATCGCGCGTGAACTGAAAGACGGTTTCTACGTGAACCTGGGCATCGGCATGCCCACGCTCGTAGCCAACTATGTGCCCGAGGGCGTGGAAGTGGTGCTGCAGAGCGAAAACGGCATGCTCGGCGTGGGCCCCTTTCCTTTTGAGGGCGAGGAAGACCCTGACCTGATCAACGCCGGCAAAGAAACCGTCACCGAGCTCCCCGGCACCGCATATTTTTCCAGCGCCGATTCGTTTGCCATGATTCGCGGCGGCCACATCGATCTGAGTGTGCTGGGAGCGATGGAAGTGGACGTAGAAGGCAACTTGGCCAACTGGATGATCCCGGGCAAAATGGTGAAAGGTATGGGCGGCGCCATGGACCTGGTGGCCGGGGCGCGCCGGGTGGTGATCGCGATGGAACACACCACCAAGGAAGGCGCACCGAAGATCCTGAAAAAATGCACGCTGCCGCTGACCGGGATGAAAGTCGTGAACACCATTGTCACCGAGATGGGCTACATCAGCGTGACGCCGCAAGGATTGGTGCTGGAAGAGGTGGCGCCGGGGCTGACGCCGGAAGACGTGCAGAACGCGACCGAAGCAAAATTGATTGTCAGCCCGAATTTGAAAACGATGGAAAGCTAGAGGGAAAGATAGAGGGAGGGAACAATGC
Organism: Candidatus Angelobacter sp.; assembly: GCA_036380095.1. Taxonomy (GTDB): domain Bacteria; phylum Acidobacteriota; class Terriglobia; order Terriglobales; family Acidobacteriaceae; genus Angelobacter. The sequence continues at coordinate 9,206 of DASVFK010000250.1, forward strand.
GGGCAGATCGTGTTGAAGTCTCCTGGGACCAAGGCAAGTCAAGCTGGCTGGTGCGGATTGAAGTGGGCGAGGAAGTGATCCGCCGCCACTGCAAGTTACCGCAGAACACGGATGAGCAAGCGCTGCGGCAAGCAGCGGTCGAGACTCTGAAAGACGAAGGTTACGAACTGGATGGAGCGGCCGTGAACGTCAAGCGCATGGCGTCATAGGTTGCTGTCGCTTCGCTCCACACCGCTTAACGGCTTATTCGCATTTGAATCATTTCAGCTCCCGTGACGGCGCGGCTCGCCGCGTGCCCGGGCTCGCCGCTTTACCCTTGCTACTTCGCTGAGACGACTCGTTATTCGTTTCTGAGCGCCGCGATTGGATTCACGCTAAGAGCGCGCCGTGCCGGAACCAGACACGCAGCCGCGGCAACCACCGCCAGCAGTGTCGAAACCAGCAGGTAAGTTAGAGCATCTCCTGGACCGATGCCGACCAGGAAATCGCGAATCAACTGGCCAACACCAAAAGCAACCAGCGAACCAATCACCAGCCCGGCCGAAACAACCAATATTCCCTGACGCCCGATGAGCGAGAGAATCTGTCCTCGTTGCGCGCCCAGCGCCATGCGAATTCCTATTTCATGCGTCCGCTGGCTCACAGCGTAAGACATGACTCCATACACCCCGACGATCGCCAGGACCAAACCCAACCCTCCCAGAATTCCAGTCAGGATTGCTCCCATGCGAAAAAGAAAGAGTCCATTCAGTCCGTTGAGCGCCTGAGCCATGGTGCCGCTGTAAACCGGCATTGCAGGCGCCAGGGAATCCACCACCGGAAGCAGTTGCCGTGTAACAGAGTCCGGGGCAGTGGTGCGGATGTGCAAAGTAATCGTGGGAAAGTAGTGTTGCGCGATGGGAACAAAGTATGCCGGGTCAATCGGACTATCGGCGTCAGCCATGCGGAAGTTTCGTACTACCCCGATGATTTGAATGGGATGTGTGGCGTCATCCGGCACCGAGAATTGGCGGCCCAGAGGATCCTGGCCGGGCCAATATTTTTCCGCCATGGCCTGGTTGATGAGCGCAACGTGGAGCGAGGAGGCGGAATCACTTTCTGCAAGATCACGACCACGCTCAATGGGGATACCCATCGTGTGGAAGTAGCCTGGACTCACGGCGTTGTAGAGCGCGGAAGGACGAGGCTGCCCTTTCGGCGTTTCGATGCCCGGAACGTCAATGGGGCCACCGAATTGAGTATCACCCATGGGGACCCACGCAGCCAGGCTGGCCGATTCCACGCCGGGCAGGTCGCGAGCGCGTTGCAGAACGTCTCGGTAGAATGCCCGGCCCTTGGCCTCCGTATAGCCAACCTGGTTGGGGTCCATGGTCAGGTTGATGACATGATGAGGGTCGAAGCCGACATTGGCGCGTTGCGCGCTTTGCAAGCTGCGAGCAAAAAGTCCGGCAACGATCAGGAGGCTCAAGGAGCCGGCGACCTGGGCCATCACCATGAGACTACGCAGCCGCTGCCGGCGCGAGGTTAATGACCGGCCGGCGTCGCGAAGCACGATATGCAGGTCTGGACGGGCCGCCTGCAGCGCCGGCGCCACCCCGGCGACCAGGATAGCCAGCAGTGTGGCACAAAGAGCGCCGGCAAAGACCAGCCAACTGAAACGGAAGTCGAGGGAAACGGGAAGGGCGGTGGGCAGAGGGAGCGTTGAGAGGGCATGTGCAGCAAGCAGGCCAACCGCTATCCCGGCTGCGCAACCGAGAAAAGCAAGGAGAAGGCTTTCTGTGAGCAACTGGCGAACCAGCCGGCGGCGAGCTGCGCCTAAAGCGGTCCTTATGGCCATCTCTGCCTGGCGTGCTGTCGCACGCACCAACAGCAGATTGGCTACGTTCACGCAGGCAAGCACCAGTACCAGTACGCCCAGCGTCAGGAAAATGGCTGCCGTACGAACAAGCGGGCTCCCACTCTCGCTGCTCCTCATTCCGGGCGGACGAAGAGGAACGGCGTGCATGCCAAGGATCTTTTCGTCAGGCCGGGGATGGCGCGCCAGCAGATGACGGCCCACAACATCCAGCGCCGGCCTGAGCTGCTCCGCGGACGCGCCGTGCTTTAAACGGGCAAGGATGTGAAGCGGCCGGGCGTCTGCCTTGATCAGGAAGTCCGCCGGGGTCCCGGCGTCCATCACCAACATCCCCAGAGGCAGATAGGCCTGTATGTGCAACAGCGGGGTCGGGCCAAAGAAATTTTTCGGACCGACTCCAATGATAGTGACGGAGTGACCGTTGATCGCAACGCTCTTGCCAACGATTTCCGGATCGCCTTGAAAGCGCGAGTGCCAGTACTCCCACGAAAGCACTACCACTGGGTCGGCTGCTCCCTTGCCATCGGAGGCGGCAATAAGTTGCCCCAGCGCCGGTTTGAGCCCAAGCATGGAAAAGAAATTTTCCGTAACAAAATAGGTTTGTACGGGAAGGGTCTTTCCCTGGAAAGTCAGTCCGTCAGGACCGGACTGGCCTCCGGACGCGCCGCCGAACGCTGCGGCCACCATGCCGTTGAAGTTCGCGCCACATTCTTCAGCAATCTCCCGGTATTCGGGATAAGAGAAGCGCACGTCACTGGTCTCCGGTCCGCCGCGAACAAAGCCAAGATAGGTGAGTTCTTTGGGGTCCTGGACCGGCAACTTCTGAAACATCAGCCAGTCCACCATGCTGAAGATGGCGGTGTTGGCGCCAATGCCCAGAGCGAGCGTCACAACGGCCGCGGCAGTGAATCCAGGGGTCTTGCGCAGCATGCGCGCGCCATAACGTATGTCCTGCCAGAGTGTGCTCAGGAAGCCGAGAGTGTTCATGCGATAGATCTCCTCGCGCACGCGGGTGGTGTTGCCCAATTTGCGATGAGCGGCGGCGCGGGCGTCATCGGGAGACATACCCCCGGCGATGTTGCTGTCAGTCTCGATCTGCAGGTAGGCTTCGAGTTCCCGGCCCCGTTCCTGGTCCCACCGGCGACGTCGAAAAAAGCGTTTCCAACTCATGGCTTACTCGCTTGCCGGGCGCAGGACACGGTTCACCGCCAGCACCAGTTGCTCCCAGCGGCTGGTCTGTTGAGCTAGTTGTTTGCGGCCCGCCGGAGTCAGGCGGTAATAGCGGGCTCTGCGGTTGTTTTCTGAGGTTCCCCAGAATGAAGCGATCCAGCCGCGGTCTTCCAAACGGTGCAGCGCGGGATAAAGCGAACCGTGTTCGACCTGGAGCACGTCATCGGAGCGGCGCTCGATGGCGTATGCAATCGTGTGCCCGTGCGCCGGGCCGAGCAACAGAGTTTGCAGGATAAGAAGATCAAGAGTGCCCTGGAGCACTTCACCTTCCAGCGGGCGTGCGCCACGTTTCGGCATAAAAACAGTCTACTCCACTAGATAATCTAGTGCAAGCAAGACATAGGGCGTTCGTGGCCCATGGACTAAGGCCTTAGAGTCCATAAGATGATCTAGGGCGCAAGGGAGTCAAGGCTGGGGAGGTCAGGGGCGACCGGTGTTCACTTTTTCCGTTAAGTTGGAAGCCAATTCTTGAAGCGAATCAGCGTAAGGCGCCCGCGCCACACCCCGTTCCGTGACAATCGCCGTAACGTACTTTGCCGGTGTGACGTCAAACGCAGGGTTCTCGACCTTCACGCCGTCAGGAGCCATCTGCTTGCCGCCGTGGTGGGTGACTTCGCGGGGTGAGCGCTGTTCGATGGGAATCTGCTCGCCGGTGGCGGTGCTCATGTCCACGGTAGACCAGGGCGCGGCGACGTAGAAGGGAATCGCGTGCTCCTTGGCGAGAATGGCGACGGAGTATGTGCCGATCTTGTTGGCGACGTCGCCGTTGGCGGCGATGCGGTCCGCACCCACCACCACAGCCTGGATGCGGCCCTGCTTCATCGTGGCGCCGGCCATGTTGTCCGCGATGACAGTGGTGGGGATGCCGTCTTTCATCAGCTCCCAGGCAGTGAGGCGGGCGCCCTGGAGAAAGGGGCGGGTTTCGTCGGCGAAGACGTGGATGCGCTTGCCGGCTTCCACGGCGGCGCGAATCACGCCGAGCGCGGTGCCATAACCGCAGGTGGCCAGCGCACCGGCGTTGCAGTGCGTGAGCACGCTGCCGGATGCGGGCATGAGCGTGGCTCCATGGCGTCCCATGGCCTGGTTGGCGGCGATGTCTTCCACCAACATCTGCTGGGCTTCGGTGACCAGTGCGGCGCGGATGCTCTCCAGCGGCGCAGAAGCAACGGACTCGAACTTCTCCTTCATCCGGCGAATTCCCCAGAAGAGATTCACGGCAGTGGGGCGTGTGGCGGCCATGGCCTCAGAGATCACGGCAAGGTCGGCGCGCAAGCCTTCAACGTTGTGCGCTGAAGACTTCTGAATTCCCAGCGCAATGCCCATCGCCGCGGCCACACCGATGGCCGGCGCGCCGCGCACGATCATGGTGCGGATAGCGTCGGCCACTTCCTGATAGGTGCGGCAGGTGACGTAAAGCTCCTCCGTGGGCAGGCGCGTCTGGTCAATGAAGCGCACGCCGTCCAGAGTCCATTCGAGTGTTTTGATCATTGGTTTCGATTCTAAACGAAAGCCCACGTGCCATGGAGCCACGAACAAGAACCGATGCTTGGCCGCGAATGGACGCGAACAATAGCGAATCAGCTTTTACAAACTAGCTCTGCCAGCCCCTGGAGATGCCAGAGCAGCGTGCTTTGACCTATTCAGAAGTTCAAACAAAGTCCCGCTCATTCGCGTGAATTCGCGGCTAATGCTTTCTCCCTCCGTGTCTATCGCCGTTGCGCCAAATGGGCAGCCTTAACATCGTCCGAAGTAAACACCGAGATGAAGGGCGCGGGCGCGGCGGTGCGTTCAACATCGGCGCGGCCCGCGGCCTCAAGGCGCTCAACCAGGCAGGCAACGCCGGCGACCTTGAAGCCAAATTCGCGAGCGGCTTCAATCGCTTGGATGGTGGACTGACCGGTGGTGCAAACGTCATCCACGATCACCACCGGCGCGCCTTTTTCCTGGAAGCCTTCAATGCGGCGGCCCATACCGTGGGCTTTCTCCGCCTTGCGCACCAGGAAGCCGTGGATCGGCGCTCCGGCCTGCGAACTGATTATGGACACGGCGACGACGATGGGATCGGCGCCCATGGTGAGACCACCGGCCGCGCGCGGCTGCCATCCCTGTTGCCGGATCAGGTCAAAGAAGACGCGGCCCGTGAGTTCGGCGCCGCGGGCGTGCAAGGTGGTGGTGCGGCAGTCGACGTAGTAGTCGCTCTTCCGGCCGGAAGCCAGAGTGAATTCGCCCAGGCGGAACGAGTTGGAGGCCAGCAGTTGGAGAAGCTCTTGGCGCGCGTCCTGCTTCATATTGGAATCACCAGAGTATCAGCGCAGCGCGGAGCGAATCCAGAGCTGCCTTATCCATGTGGCGGAAGCCCTGTGTGGCGATGAAGACCATGGTGAACAGCGAGAAGTTGTAACCCATGTGCATGAGTACACAGATGGCCACGGAGTTGGTGCGCGCGCGGACCAGCGTGAGCACCACGCCCACCGCAAACAGGATCAGCAGCGGCGCCCAGGCGAGCGCGAGTTGCTCCAGATGCAACAGGGAAAACGCCGCTGCGGTTGCGATCACGGCAATTTCCCGTCCGGCGTGCCGCGCCAGCGCAGGATAAAGGAAGCCACGGAAGAAGAACTCTTCCACGAACGGGGCTATCAAAACGCCAAACGCGGCCAGAAGGTAGCCGGAGGCAGGGCCCTTGAAGTATTGATCGATAGGCAGCGATTTCGGTATCCAGCGATGCAGCAGCCCGGAGGAGATCTGCGATCCCAATGCGAGAAGGGCGCCGCCGCCCAGTGACATCAGGGCCAGCGTGCCATGCGGCATGTTCCATTGAATGCCCCGGAGGAAGTTGGAGTTATGCCTGGCGCCGACGATGAAGACCATGAAAGCCACTACCAGCACATAAGCCACAAACTGCGCCGGGATCACAATCAGCGCGTCATTGGCGAGGTCTCGCGTGGCGATGTGCCGGCCACCCACCCGGGAAAAGACCACAACGGCGGCCAGGATGCTGCAAAGCGCGATACTGAAAAATCCGGCAAGAAAAACCAGGACTACATCCAGCAGATCCACCACTGCGTGATTGCTTTCCGTGGCTGGAGCGGGCGCAGCGGGTGTCGCCGGAAGCAGCGGGTCGCTTTGCGTGATGGGGTCAAGGGGATGCAATGGGAAGAGAAGAAACGGTTCTCTATCCAATTTACACCACGAAAACTTTTGCGGGAAAAGATAAAGGGGTAGCGTTGAGCGTTGGAAGCCAAAGTCGCTACCCCTTATTTGTGCCCAGGTATAAGGAGAAGGTTGAGAGCACTTTAAGCCACGCTTGGCGAATTGCAACATCACGCCAAAATATTTACGAATTCCGAACGTCAAGCGAATCAAGCTTATTTATCAATTACTTGCGGACCTTACCTAAGTAATCGGCCAGCGCTTGTCCGGTATAGGATTTCTTGATTTTCGAAACGGCGTCCGGCGTACCTGTTGCGACCACGCGCCCGCCATCTTCTCCGCCCTCGGGTCCAAGATCGATGATCCAATCTGCGTTGCGAATCACATCAAGATTGTGCTCAATGATGATCACGGAGTTTCCCAGGTCAGTGAGGCGATGAATCACCTCCAGCAGCTTGCTTACATCTTCAAAGTGAAGGCCGGTAGTTGGCTCGTCCAGCAGGTAGAGCGTGCGTCCGGTCTGGCGCTTGGAGAGTTCTTTGGCCAGCTTCATGCGCTGCGCTTCACCGCCGGAGAGAGTCACTGCGGACTGGCCCAGTTTGATGTAGCCCAGTCCCACGTCTTCCAGAGTCTGTAGTTTCTGGCGGATCTGCGGGATGTCCTCCAGGATAGGCAGCGCGTCTGAGACGGAAGTTTCCAAGAGGTCTGCGATGGAGCGCTCTTTGAATCGCACGGCAAGGGTCTCGCGATTGTAGCGCTTGCCGCCGCAGACTTCGCAAAGCACGTACACATCGGGAAGGAAATTCATCTCGATACGGCGCTCGCCTTCGCCCTGGCAGTGCTCGCAGCGCCCGCCGGAGACGTTGAAGGAGAAGCGCCCGGCCTTGTAGCCGCGCTCGCGTGACTCGGGCAGCATGGCGTAAAGATCGCGGATGTGCGTGAACACGCCGGTGTAGGTCGCAGGGTTCGAGCGTGGCGTGCGTCCGATGGGCGACTGATCAATGCGAATCACCTTATCGATGTTTTCCGCGCCGGAAATCGCTTTGTGCGCGCCCGGTTCTTCCCGCGAGCGATACAGCGCCTTGGCCAGCGCGCGATAAAGAATGTCGTTCACCAGCGTTGACTTGCCTGAGCCGGAAACGCCCGTCACCACCGTGATCACACCCAGCGGGAAGGTGACGTCGAGGTTGCGCAGGTTGTTCTCTCTTGCGCCCAACACGGTGACGGCCTTTCCGTTGGTGGCGCGCGGCTCAAATCGCGCGGCGATGCTGCGCACTCCGGCAATGTACTGTCCGGTGAGCGAGCCGGCTTGCAGCATGATCTCCTGCGGCGTGCCGTGGGCCACCAGATCGCCGCCGTGCAACCCCGCGCCGGGGCCCAGGTCGATCACGTAGTCTGCGCGGCGGATGGTCTCTTCATCATGCTCTACCACAAGAACGGTGTTGCCCAGATCGCGCAGCCGCTCCAGGGCCTGCAGCAGTCGGTTGTTATCGCGATGATGCAGGCCGATGGAAGGCTCGTCCAGTACGTAGAGCACGCCGCGCAGCCGCGAACCAATCTGCGTGGCCAGGCGGATGCGCTGGCCCTCGCCACCGGAAAGCGTGGCCGACGAGCGGTCCAGCGAGATATAGCCAAGGCCCACAGCGTCAAGGAAGTGCAGGCGCTCGTTGATCTCGTGCAGCACGCGGCACGCGATGGCTTTTTCACGCTCCGTGAGCTTGATGGCCGCGGAAGTTTCCACGGCGCGCGAAACCGGCAGCGCGGTGAAGTCAGCAATGGAGAGCCCGTTTACCTTCACGCCCAGGCTTTCCGGACGCAAGCGCCTGCCGTGGCACACCGGGCAGTCCGTCGCCGACATATATCCCAGCAGCCAGTCACGATAGCCTTCTGAGGTTGACTCTTCCAGGTTCTGCTTCAGGAATCCCAGCACGCCGTGAAAGCCCAGCCGCGGCGCTTCTTTTTCGTCGGGCCCATAGAGCAGCAGGTTCTGGATTTTTGCCGGCAGCTTCTCAAACGGTGTGCTCAAGTCGATCTTGTACTGCGCGGCCACAATCTCCACCATGCGCTGCAGGTACGTGGAGCCTGACCCAGGACCGAGCGCGCCATCCAGCAGCGGCTTGGACCAATCCACGATGATCTTGGCAGGATCAAAGTCATACTTGCTGCCCAGCCCGTGGCACTCCGGGCACGCGCCGTACACGCTGTTAAAGGAAAAGGAGCGTGGTTCGAGCGCAGGAATGTTGATGCCGCAATCCGGGCACGCCATGCGCGAAGAGTAGAGCTGCTCGTCGCCGCCCACCACCGCCACCTGCACCAGGCCGTTGCCCAGCTTCATGGCCGTGGCCACGGACTGCTCCAGCCGCTTCTCTATCCCCGGTTTCACCAGCAGGCGGTCGATGACTACTTCAATGTTGTGGTTCTTGCGCCTGTCGAGATGAATGTCGTCGAGTTCTTCGTCCAGGTGGCGGAGTTGGCCATCGATGCGCGCGCGCACAAAGCCGTGCTGCGCCAGCTTGGCCAGTTCCTGCTTGAACTCGCCTTTGCGCCCGCGCACCAGCGGAGCCATGATCATGACGCGCTCGTCGGTTTTGAGCTGCATCACGCGCTGCACAATCTGCTCCGCCGATTGCCGGCTGATCGGCTTGCCACACTGCGGACAATGCGGCACACCCACGGAGGAATACAGCAGGCGCAGGTAGTCGTAAATCTCGGTGATGGTGCCAACGGTGGAACGCGGGCTGCGCGAAGTGGTCTTTTGCTCAATCGAGATCGAAGGACTCAGGCCGTCAATGGAGTCCACGTCGGGCCGCTCCATCTGGTCCAGGAACTGGCGCGCGTAGGCGGAGAGCGTTTCCACGTAACGGCGCTGGCCTTCAGCATAAATCGTGTCAAACGCCAGCGACGACTTGCCCGACCCGCTCAGCCCGGTCACCACCGTGAGCGCGTTGCGCGGGATTTCCACCGTGATGTTTTTCAGATTGTGCTGGCGGGCGCCCCGCACCGTGATCTTGCTGATGGCCATCGTGAAAGCGGTTCCCCTGGGTCAAAAGAGCCGGGCACAGCCTTACAGAAGGGTCCAGAAGGGAGTACGCGCAGCTCTACTCCGTAGTTTAGGGCGGGGAACGGCTGCGGTCAAACTCCCGGACCGTGGACCAGGCGTCCAGCCGCTAACCGAGGTTCATCGCTGCACGATGACCAAGGTTCACGCATCGCGCGCGACCTTGGTGACCGTGCGTAACTGGCCCAGGACTCTACAATGGCGCTAAGTGTTTCACTGGATATTTTGAATTAAGGCTTGTGGTAAGTGATCCTCCCCCGGCAGAAGAAACGACCCTGGTACTGCTTGAAACGAGGTCACGAGGATGCAGCGAAACACCAGACGGCCAGGATGGCTTTCCCTGGCAAACCTCACGCTCTTATTGGTGCTTTTCATTCCTGCCGCCCTGCTGGCAGACGACGATGACAAGCGGCCTCCGGCGGTTGTAAAGGTCACCTACAATTACGACCCCGGAAACCCCACGCCGGTTGAAATGGACATTTTCGGCCATGGTTTCGGCACCGACCAGCCTACCGTTGTAATCGACGGCCTACTGCAGACTGTAACCATGCACACAGATACCCATGTCGTGATACTGCCCGCAGGCGTATCGCCTGGGAGTTACCTGCTGACGGTTATCAACAACAGCCGTCGCCGGAACGGCAACGGAATTAGGCACACGGCGTGGTTTTATCTGACGCTCGGCCAAACGGGGACGAATGCCGGACCTCCTGGACCGCAAGGCCCCGCAGGACCTCAAGGGGCGCAGGGTCCAGCTGGATCTCAAGGACCTGCCGGGCTGCCGGGACCTCCTGGCATTCAAGGCCCTCCTGGGCCGAAGGGTGATACTGGCGCTACAGGCCTCACCGGCGCTATCGGGCCGCAAGGACCTGCCGGGCTGCCGGGACCTCCTGGCATTCAAGGGCCTCCTGGGCCGAAGGGTGATACTGGCGCTACAGGCCTCACCGGCGCTATCGGGCCGCAGGGACCTGCCGGGCTGCCGGGGCCTCCTGGTATTCAAGGACCTGCCGGACCGAAAGGCGACACCGGCGCAACAGGCGCCACAGGCGCTATCGGACCGGGGGGACCGGCTGGCGCCAAGGGAGATGCTGGCCCAATCGGACCACCTGGGCCAGCGGGCCCCATCGGCCTCCAAGGTCCAATCGGTCTCCAAGGTCCCATCGGCCTCCCTGGTTTGCAAGGGCCTCAGGGTGTACAGGGGCCGCAAGGACCTCCAGGACCAGCAGGCACGGACACCAAGTTCGGGACAAACACCAACACGGCCGCCTCGGGCATCAGCAGGACCTGCTTCTTTGGAGAGATCATGCTCAGCGCCGGCCCAATCGCCGGGCAGCTGACGGCCAACGGCCAGCTGCTGCCGATTATCAACTACCCCGGCCTGTTCCAGGTCTTGGGAACCAAATACGGTGGCGACGGTGTAACAACCTTCGGCGTTCCTGACCTTCGGGCCTTTGCACCGAACGGGCTCACGTACTCCATCTGCGTGTCAGGATTCCCGTCGGCGCCCCATGCGTTTTAGATGAGCCTACAGTGCTCTGGACGGCCCGCCCTCAAGGCGGGCCTTTTTTCGTTCCGCCGGGGTGGTCCACCCTTTGGCTCGGTTTTGGCTAATGAGGGTGATGAAACCGAACGCATGGGCTCGCATTGGTTTGTCTTGGTCATGGCCACATGCTCGATCCGCTAGACTCGATTCGACTGGTCAAAGATAAGCGTTCAATGTCGAAACCCTGACCCTGAGCTCCGGTCAAAAAAAGAATCGCTGATGGAAGGCCTTTCGCGACACGCCTCTGCCGGTGACGGAAGTCGGCCGGAGGTTGAGCGCGGCGTTCGTTCTTGAGGGCAGCATCCGCCGCGCCGGGCAGCCGCATTCGCATCACGGCCCGGCGCCGGCCACTCCGTGTGGGTGGAACGCCATGACCACGGGATGGAAGACGTCTTCGCCATCCAGGATGAGATTGCGCAAGGCATTGCGCGTGCGTTGCGCGTGGTGCTTACGGAAGAAGAGAAGCACAAGATTGAAAAGGTGTCCACCAGCAACATCCAGGCCGCTTGCGCCCGCGAATGGGCAAAGCTCGCCCTGGCCATGGCCCCGGACGAAGCAACGGTCCTATACAACATTGCGCGCACCTATGCGCTTCTCGATGACGAGACATGTCCTTGGATTGCCTGGAAAAAGCGATGACCCATGGCTTTTGCCACAAAGCGTGGATGGAGAATGATCCGGATTTGGCGACGGTGCGTGACCACCCGCGCTTCCAGGCCGTGATGGAGAACCTTGAAGCTGAGGACCTGAGCGTGCCTGGTTAATGCCAATTCGCGGTGCCGGACCGCAGCGCAGCGCTTAACAATATTCCTTCTATCTTCTTGATTTACCGTCAATTCTCATTGACGAGCAGGTACTTACCTTCGTAAACTTTCTACTCTGCTTTTAGGTCTGCTCCCCCATAGCAGAAGCCCAGAGGAGTCAGCCTTGTTCCACTCATTGCGCCCCGGACGGCAGCCGGAACGCCTGTCTTTGCCCACAGCCCTCAGGAACGGCGGGCTGTATTGCCGGCAACTCTTGTTGCTCGTTTTATTTTCCTTGACGGCGCTCGCGCAAACGGAGCTCAAGGAGCCGGCAGGTCAGAGCGACGTGCGCGCGGCAATCAGGGAACTGATCAGAACGGAGCAGTCGCAGGCCGCAGCGCAATCTCCTGTGGCGGCGCAGGACCCGGGGCAGAACCAGCTGCCGGTCCGGATCATTCCTTTCGGCCGAAGGAGCGGAAGCGGCATCAAGTCACAGGCGCCGCTGGGGGCGCATTTGACTTATTGGGGCGGGCCGGTGATCTCCAACGTCCAGGTGGTCGCAGTCTTCTGGGGACCGAATGTGGTGTCAGCAGTCACCGCCAACGGCGCGATCGACCAGTTCTACACGGACATCACCAGCAGCCGGTATTTCGATGAGCTGACCGAGTACACCACCGCGGGAATCACCGGCGCGAACGGAACGAGCACCAGCAACCAGACGATCGGACACGGGACTTTCGGCGGCAAGTTCACCATTACTCCATCCGTATGTCCCGGACCGGCCGCCTGCACGGTGACTGACGCTCAAATCCAGACCGAGCTCACCAGCCAGATCAACAGCCACGTTCTGCCGGCGCCGCAAACGGACGCGCACGGAATCATTAACACATATTACGCAATCTATTTTCCGCCCAACGTTACCATTTCCATTGATCCCACCATCAAGAGCTGCGTCTCAGGGGGATTTTGCGCGTACCACTCCAACACCGGAAGCCTGGTTCCTTATGGCGTGCTCCCAGATGTATCAACCGGCGGCTGCTCTTTGGGCTGCGGGAGTGGCACCACCTTCCAGATCGCAACCGGTGTCTCCAGCCACGAGATGGCCGAAGCGATCACCGATCCGCAGGTGGGGTCGGCCAGTGTGTTTGGCCCGCCGCTGGGCTGGTATGACAATCCGCCCAACCTGGGAGAGATCGCTGACCTTTGCGATCCTTTTACTGTCGCGGTCAACGCCGGCGCCACGACCTACACCGTGGAGATGCTTTTCTCCAATGTGCAGAACGATTGCGCTGCCGGCCCTCCGAATTTCAGCATGCCGAGTCCAGCCGGGGGAGCGGGCCCAAACGTTCCTTTCAATATGACGCTGACGATCCGGGCCAATGAGCCTGCGGTGATCACTCCTCTCAATTATCTGGCCACGGTCCATTTCACCAGCTCTGACGCAGGGGCGGTATTGCCTGCCGACTACACTTTCACGGCCGGTGATGGGGGAGTCCACATCTTTCCTTTTACTCTGACCGTTCTCGGCAACCAGACCATCACGGTGACTGACACTCGCTCCAGCGGCTTCACCGGTACAACCACCGTCAATGTGAACACGGTTCCGGACATGACATTGACCTTGCACCATGTGGGCAACTTCGGACAGGGCCAGGTTGGCGCCTATACGATCGTCGCGTCGAATTTCGGCGGTGGGCCAACGTCGGGCACGGTTACGGTGGTCGATACCCTGCCTACCGGCATGACCGCAGCGGCTATGAGCGGCACAGGCTGGAGTTGCACGGTAGCTACGGCCACCTGCACGCGCGCGGATGTGCTTGCCGCCGGTGGCAGCTATCCGCCGATCACGCTCACGGTGAATGTTTCCAACATTATTTCCAGTTCCGTCACCAACACGGCAACGGTTTCCGGTGGAGGCGAGACCATTACCAGCGACAATTTCGTGGGTGACGTTACCACCGTTGTGTCGGCTGGGATCGACCTGACCTCGGCGATTGATCCTTTTCAGATTTTCACCACCCAGGGCGCGACCGGCGTTGCTTTCACCGCGACCGTGGGAAATTTCGGCAGCGTCGGTACCAGCGGGACCGTGACCCTTGTGGCGACGCTGGGACAAGGGATCACCGCAAAGACCATCAGCGGCACGGGATGGAACTGCGCGCTGGCGAACCTGACCTGCACCAGAAATGACGTGCTGGGGTCGGCCCTGAGCTATCCGGGCGTGACCATTACCTTCGACGTTCCTCTCAATGCTCCGCTCATTACCTCTTCCGTGAGTGTCACGGTTTCCGGCAGCGGCACAGATACGAGTACCGCGAACAACACGGCTACCACCACGGTAAGCATCGGCTCCGCTCTGGCCATCTTTTCCAATACCCCGAGCGTGACCGTGGCCGCGGGAACACCGGCGAGGTTCCAGGTGGGCGTGAATGCCACGGCAGCCGCCGGAACCGTCATCTTCGGTTGCAGCGGATTGCCGGCTCTTTCTTCTTGCAGCTTCAGTCCAGCAACGCTGAATAGTACTTCCACCCAGGTCATCATGACCGTTACCACAACAGCGAAGAGCGCCGTGGTCAATACTCCGGGGCCGGGGAATCATAACCCATGGCTCTGGCCGGAGATGCTGTTGCTGGCAGCGATAGCTGGCTGGTCACTGAGACTTGTTGCAACACCCGGACGCCGGAGAAGGCTTGTTCCGGTTCTTGCCGCGTGCACGCTGGTGATAGCGGGCATCCTGGCCGGCTGCGGCGGTGGCGGTGGAAGCACTACAACAACCGTGGTGAACACCAACCCGGGCACCCCGGCCGGTACCTATGCGATCACGTTCACGGCGACCAGTACGAATGCCGGCGCCACGAGCCGCACGATGACTCTGATCGTTCAATAGTCCAGCAGGAACGTGCTGGTCCAGCAGAAGGTACTTGGCCGCACAACGGTTTTGGGGCGGCGCCGTTATCGCCACTCCCCTTGGATTTGAAACGCCGCCCAGTAGTAGGGTGAGCTCCAGCGCTTCTGTTTCCACATCTTGACTTGGGCGGCGCGCAACGCCGCAGCAGGCGCCATCCCATCTTTCTCCATTGCACGATAGAACTCCGCCATGAGCTGCGCCGTGGCCACATCGGACACCTTCCACAAGCTCGCGACCACCCTGCTCGCTCCGGCATACATGAAGCCACGCGTCAGCCCGACCAGCCCTTCGCCGCTGATCTCTTTTCCCAGGCCGGTCTCGCATGCGCTCAGCACCACAAGTTCCGCCGGAAGATTCATGTTGTAGATATCTTGCAGGGTGAGGAATCCGTCTTGCGGCTGGCCTTTCTGGTCTACCAGCGAAAGCACCAGGCCGGAAAGCTCAGGATGCGTGCTGTTGAGCAGACCATGCGTGGCGAAGTGGACAATCCTGTAATTCGCGAGTTCAGGGCTGGACGCGATAGCGCGGTTTGCCTTGAAATCCAATGCCTCCAGGACTTGTGTGGCGGGAGACACGGCTCGAATCGCGTCTGCTTCCAGCCGCGTGTAGCGCAGCCGGGTTAGCGCGAGCTGGCCATTGCGCCGCAGTCCCAGATCGTCGGCTGACCGAGCCAGCAGATCAGAAGAGGGGGAGGCGGACAAAAGACCGACCACTGTCTCCATTCTGCTGCTGTGGGCGGGCGAGGCAGCAGCGACTTTCGATGCTCGCGCGCCGACTCGCCGATCATTCTTGTCAAACACCGGATCCGCCAGCACTGCCACAGCCCGTGGCGCCGGCTTGCGATCTTTGGATTGCTGCCGCAACACGGCGAGTATTGAAGCGGAAGGCAAGCTGATGATTTCATGACTGACGGCAAGCGGCGCATCGGCCTTTCCGGCGGCGCCTGGCTCGGGGAGCGCTGCTAGCGAAAGGTAATTCAGGATGCCGTCACCCACCATTACCAGCCTTTTGTCTTTGATCTGCGATGCCACGGGAGCGAGGAGCGTCCGGCTCAACAGCGCCGCGGCCGTTTTGTATTGCTTTTCTGCACTGGACCAGCGTTCTGCCCGCTGCTGCTCGCTTTCCCCCTTGCGCGGGCGATTGCGCTCCGTCAGTAAGTCATAGACCCGCTGCGTCTGCTTCCTGATTTCAGCGCGGTTGGGCAGCTCGTAGGCTTGCAGCGAGTCCGGAGTCACGGCAAAGACATAGCTGCGATTATCTGCCAGGAAGTATTCGAGCAGCAGCGTGCCGGGATCGAGCAACTCTCTCTGGATGGCTTTTGCGCTCAGAGGTTCCGGCTGCGTGAGAGCAACAAATGCGGGGCTGCCGGCTCGAATCTGGCCCTCCACGTTCTGATACTCTTGCGTGAGCCGGCTGATGTCTTTTTCGATGGCAGTGATCTGCTCGTCGGCATGCTGGTCGGTCAACAGACCAGCGCGGCGCTCCGACTTGGCCCTGATGTCCGACGCCAAGGAGCGCTCCATCTCCAAGAGGGCGGGATCAACGCCGTTGCGGATGTCAACATGGGCCGCAGCCAGCGTTTCCATGAGCGTGCGCGCCCGCCCCCGTTCCACCACTTCGAGTGCAAGCGCATCCCGGTGCTGCATCAAGAGCAGCTCTGCATAATCGCGGTAGAAGTTCTGGTGGCGGGCGCGGAAGCCGGCGCGAGCGTCGTTGGAGCCGCCCAGCCTGGCGGTTTGGCTCTCCAGAGCGTTTAGCGCTTGCACGTAGAATTTTCCGGCTGCGTCCAATTGCTGTTTGCGCCGCATGATTCCCGCCATGGCGGCCAGGCTCTCAGCATGTCTCGCGCTTCCCGGCGAAAGCTCTTCCCGGATCGCCAGCGCGCGGCGGAAGTAGCTCTCAGCCTCTTCCACGTCCCCGCGATGCAAGGCAACGTTACCCATGCTGTTGAGAGTTTCAGCGGTTGGCAGTCCCTTGGGAACAAGCTTCTCTCTTAGCGCCAGGGTTTCAAGGTAAATTGTTTCCGCGCCAGCCCAGTCATCGCGTAAGAGCGCCAGATCGCCGAGGCCCTGGCGCGTTTCGGCTTCTTCCGGGCTTCCCGGAGCTATCTTGAGCTTGATCTCCAGAGAGCGCCGAAGCAATTCTTCCGCCTCCCGGGTATCTCCGCGCTGGACCACTGCTTTTGCCAGATCGCTCAAGATGGTTGCATGGGCGATAGTTCCTGGGTCCACATGTTCTTCGATGGCGAGCGATTTGCGATAGTAATCCTCAGCTCGTTCCACGTCGCCGCGGGCCAGCGCAACCTCCGCGATGTCGTCCAACAAGTAGGCGAGGCCGTTGCTGTTAGGAGCTTGTTTTTCCCAAATCTCCAGGGCACCGCGGTAGTGGTTCTCCGCCTTCGCCAGGTCGCCGCGGTCATAGCAGGTGATGCCCATGTCGATGAGCAACTCCCCCACATGGATGCTCCCGGGTTCCAGTCGCTCCCGGATCTCGAGGCCTTGGCGATAGTATTCCTCTGACTTGCTAAGTTCACCCCGGCCTCTTTCCATCAAGCCCAGGTTCACCAGGGCGTCGCCTGCCAGGTTTTCCTTGCCGGCCTTGCGGCCCTCCCCCGCGGCCTCAAGAAAATGCGTTGCGGCTCGGTCCCACTGGCTTCTCTGGGTTTCGGTGTTGGCCCATTCCGTCAACAATTGGGCCGCAACAGCCGGTCCCGCAGGTGCAGCTCCCCCGATCGCTTCCCGATATAAATCGTCAGCCTCTTTCCACTGTTGCTTTTTCGCCATTAGTTCCGCGGCTTTCGCCAGAAACCACGATTCCAGCCATGGCGGTCCTGATTCTCGCGCGCCCGCCGCACCGCTCCGCCAGCGCTTTACGGCCTCCCTCAACTCTCCCTTCTTGACCAGTTCCTGGCCCTCAAGATATTCGGCAAGGGTAGTTCCGGAAAAATTTGGCCGCATGTCAGAGCCCCACCACTGATTGGTCACCGTCCACACGTGGCTTTCCGTGCCTCTGAGTCCTTCAAACTTCACCGGTCCCCTGACTAACTGGTCAACGGTCACAAGATATAAATCAAAGGGAGATTCAAGTTCTCCACTGGCCTCGCGGCGCGACCAGCGCAATAGCACATCGCCCTCCAGCATCCCGGATTTTCGTGGCGCGGAGAATTCGTCCTCGAACCTTTCGATCACGACTCCCGGTCTCAACCCAGGCTTCTGGTCCACTTGCGACAAAGTCTGAGTCCAACAGACAAACACCAAAAGGCCTGACGCGACAATGCGCCACGGCGCGGGGGCCGTGCGCAGCCATCGGGTTCTTGCGTCAAACATGCGGGTCCACTCGGGCAATAGCATTCAACAGAAAACCACACACTCTGTGTTGGCAAGGCAAAGATATGTTTCAAATTGTAAGTGCAACGGACGATTACAGGGCAGTAATCATTCGCCAAGGATTGGAGTATCGCCAGGCCGGGCCACACTTTACCCTCTGCGCTGGGACCGCATCCCATTTGCCGGCTCTTGCTTGAGAAATTGCAGCTCGGTGATACGGTTACCTCCCTCTTGCCCTCTCGTCATTTGACCGCCCCCAGCGCCGCCCCCATAATCACCCCCAATCCCCCAGTGGGACCCGTTCTGGCCTGAGGCAAAAGGGGAAGGAGTACTGTGAAAAAAGGATTCTTGCTCGCAATCTTGCTGCTCGTAATCAGCGCCACCACTGCGTCTTTCGCCCTCGCCGGCGAGACGGAAGCTCCGCCGGCCAAGGCGCCGGAAGGCAGCAGCCGCCCCGGCTTCGCTATCGCTTTCAAGAGCTCGTCGCTGGGGCTGGGTTTTGAGTCCGGTGTTTCCATGTCGCGCTTCATCGACTTCCGCGGCGGCTTTGATATGTTCACGCTGAACCCGTCATTCACTGACAGCGGTGTCCGTTATAAGGGCAACCTGCGGCTGCGTTCCGCCCAGGCCCTGGTCGATCTCAAGCCCTTCAGCGACTGGTTCCACATCAGCCCCGGCATGATGATCTACAACGGCAACCAGCTCACTGCAACGGCAAACGTCCCCGGCGGACAGACCTTTAGCCTGGGCAGCGTAAGTTTCCGCAGCAATCCCACGAACCCCATCAACGGCAGTGGACAGATGACCTTCAAAAAGGCCGCGCCCATGGTGCTCTTTGGCTTCGGGACCCTGGTACCGCACAGCAGACACTTCACTTTCTATAACGATATCGGCGTGGTGTTTCAGGGCGAGCCCAAGACCGTGCTTAATCTCGCCGGTAGCGCCTGCGATCCCGTTACCGGGCTGGCCTGCGTCAACGCGGCCACGGACCCGACCATCCAGTCGCAGGTTCAGGCCCAGCAGACCAAGATCAACAACGACACCAAGATCGCCAAGTACTATCCGGTGTTTGCGCTGGGGTTTGGTTTCAAGTTCTGAGGATTTGAGCCGCGAATTAACGCGAAACGCGCGAAATTCTGATTTGTGATTGGCGATTTGTGATTTGCCATGTGGCGAGGCACGAATCAAAGCAAGAGCTTCACGGTTCAGGCTGCTCACTTTTCTGACTCGGGAACTCTGCGTTCATTCGAGGCTTGCTTCCAGTTCGTCTTGCCGGCCTTCGCTCCCGTCTCAAACCACAAACCACAAAATCAGACATTCGCGCTGATTCGCGGCCCTTTTTGCTGCTCCTGCCGTTCGCTTTCGAACAGCCTGGTCCCGCCAGCGAACACTAAGCAGGTTCCTAGCTTCGCCCCCGGCCTGATAACTCCTTGCCACTAAAGCGAATCCCGCCTTCGTGCGTCCCGGAACGCCAATTGCATTGGTCAAGCGTCTAACTAACCATTGTCGGTTGGCCACCAGAGTTGGAGGCGCAATGAATTTTTGGCAGGACGTTCGTTTTGGCATTCGTGCCATGCTGAAAGCGCGGGGATTGACTGCTATCGCTCTGTTGACTCTGGCACTGGGAATCGGGGCCAATACCGCGATCTTCAGCATTGTGAACGCGGTTTTGTTGCGCCCGCTGCCTTTCCGCGATCCCGGACAACTGGTGCACCTTCGCGCCGACCTGCCTGCCCTGGGAGCCAAGAACATCGGCTTCTCCATGCCCGAATTTGATGATCTGCGCGACCGCGCCGGAGTCTTCGACGCTGTCTCGGTAGTCTGGCCTGCTCCGGCGAATGTCACCGGCGGCGAACATCCCGAGCGGGTCGACATCCTCGGCGTCAGCCCCAACTACTTTGAATTGCTCGGCGCCAAGCCGCAACTCGGCCGCCTGTTCGACAAGCGCGATACCGCAGAGGGTTTTGCCGAAGCCTGCGTCATCAGCGATGGGCTGTGGCGTCGCGAGTTCGGCGCCGACCCCAACATCCTGGGCCGCAAGATCAGGCTGGATAACGATCTTTACACCATCGTGGGCGTGCTTCCGCCGGAGTTTCATCATCCCGCATCCACCAGTGCCCGGCCCGTCGATCTCTGGGCAACAGCAGGTTTTCGCGCCGCGCCGTTTCCCCCGCCGGCGCGCAGCATTCGTGTCTTGCCGGGGATCATCGCCCGCTTGAAGCCGGGAACCACGGTGGAACAGGCCCAGGCGCGTCTCGTGTCCCTGGCTTCTACTCTGCGCCGGGACTATGGCGCTGACTATCCGGCAAACGCCGCCTGGACACTTTCCGCAGAACCGCTCAAAGGAGTTGTCGTCGGTAACTCGCAGACCCTTCTGCTATCTCTCCTGCTTGCGGTAGCGCTCATCCTACTGATTGCCTGTGTGAACGTGGCCAGCCTGCTCCTCGCTCGTTCTTCTGTTCGCCGGCGCGAGATTGCCGTGCGCATGGCGCTTGGCGCCAGTCGCGCCCGCGTGTTTCGCCAGTTGCTGACAGAGTCTGTGGTGCTCGGCCTCGCCGCCGCCCTGGTCGGCGCCGTGGCAGCTGTCCTTACCGAAAAGGCGCTCGTCGGGCTGCTGCCTGCACAGTTGCCGCACGTGAACGCCATCGCCATTGACGGGCGCGTGCTGTTGTTCACGCTCTCCGTAGCGCTGGTCACCAGCGTGTTATTCGGACTCGCGCCGGCGCTGCAAACTTCGCGGCCTGATGTGAACGCCCTGAAACAAGACGGCCGCACCGGTGAGGCATCGCTGCACTCCGCGCGCACCAGAAAGGTACTGGTCAGCGCTGAGGTTGCGCTCTCCCTCATGCTGGTGGTTGGAGCTGGACTCCTGCTGCGTACTTTCCTTGATCTGCTGCGCGTTAATCCTGGATTCACGCCGCAACATGTCCTGGCGGCCAGCGTCTGGCTGCCTGTGCCCAACGATCCCAAGACTGATGTCTATGCCACCACGGACCAGCGTACCCCCTTCATCCGTGAAGTGGTGCGCCGCTTGCGTCAGATCCCGGGCGTGGAGCAGGCTGGAGTCTCCGGTGCGCTGCCCCTGCGAACACCGCTGGCGCCCATCGGTTTTCTCGCGGAAGGAGAGTCCCAACAGGGCGAAGCTCCCACGGCGAATATCGTGGTGGTTTCGTCGGAGTTCCTGCATACCCTGGGTGTGCCACTGGTGCGCGGCCGCATGATCCAGGAAAACGACGATCAGAAGGTGGCCAACGTCGCCTTGGTGGATGAAGCTGCCGCGCGTTACTTCTGGCATGGAGAGGACCCCATCGGGCGCAGGATCCGTTTTGCCCGCGATTTTGTGGTCAATGGCAAATTGCAGCCGGCGCCGTGGATGACCGTGGTCGGAGTCGTCGGCAATATGAAGTTTTCCCGCCTCGATGAGCCTGACGGTCCCCACATCTACGCCAGCATGTACCAGTTCTCGGGCCGGCTTTTCAATGTGGTGGTCAGGGCAACGGGAGACCCGGGCACGCTGGGAAAGAGCATTCAGAGTGAGATCCAGTCGGTTGACCCGAATCTTCCTGTCGCGGAATTTGCTCCCATGACGCAAGTCGTGACTGCCTCTGTGGAGGAACGGCGTTTTGCCGCGGTCCTGATTGCCATCTTCGCCGTGCTCGCCCTGGCCTTGGCGGCGGTGGGTGTTTATGGTGTGGCTTCCTACACCGTGGCGCAACGCACCCGGGAATTTGGGATCCGAACAGCACTGGGCGCGAGCGCAAACGATCTCTTGCGGCTAGTGCTTCGCGATAGCATGCTCCCGGTACTGGCCGGGCTTGCCGCGGGTGTGCTGGGCGCTCTTCTTGGCGCTCGCGTTATTGCGTCGCTCTTGTTCGGTGTCCGTCCCACCGACCCTGTGGTCTTCATTCTCTCCGCGGCAGTGCTCGTGATCATCGGCTTGACCGCGAATTATGTTCCTGCGCGCCGCGCCGGACGTGTGGACCCTAACATCGCGCTGCGGTGTGAGTAGCAGGGATTGAGAGCCGCGAATGAACGAGTCGCCCTACCGCGCCACGGCCGGCTCTCCGTTCTCCACCGGCACGTCGGCCTCCGTCCAAAGCACGACTGCTTGCGGCAAAGTCAGGGCCATTACGATCAGTGGGAATACCAGAGTTGCGGCAAGGTTGACCGATACAGCGTGCGTATTCATTTCCATGATCAATAGTACCGGCCAGAGCGCCAGTGAGTAGATCGCCATGATGCGAAACGCAAGGTAATACGCACGATTGCGTACCGCCAGTTCGCGCTCATCCGGATCACCCGGCCCGGTGTAGCGCACCGGCTTCTTGATTGAGATGTACTTCCATGGATCGGGATTATCCACAGGCAGCGGGAATGTTGCCTGCCTTACCAGGGCGCCAAACGCGACGCGGCTGATCCCGCAATACACGATCCCAAAGACCAGATTCACGCCGAGGAAGTTACGCCCCGGCAGCGGGTTGCGCTTGTGCAGCAGGCCCGCGCTCACAAGAATGGCCGCAAGAAAGATGTAAACGCAGGCCACCAGCGCTCGGCGATGGGACCGTTCGGCCATCGAAATTCCCAGATATTTTGTTCGCTGCATGACAACCTCCTGCTTCACGACAAACGTTGATAGGCGCGATGCCGTCGGACCCTATTCCTTGGTTCCGCCCCGTTCTCCTGAGCCATAGACCTGTTCGCTCAGCGGCTTGAATGGTGTGCGGGAAAAAATCGCTTCCACGGGGAGATGAAAGAACTCGCTGATGCGGAACGCCAATTCCAGGCTGGGGTTGTAATCGCCACGCTCCAGATAGCCCACCGTCTGGTAGTTGATCCCCAGAGCATCAGCCAAAGCTTGCCGGCTCAGTCCCCGTTCCGCCCGCAACACCGTGATTCGGTTGTAGAGCTCATCGCCGTTCCGGGCATCGTTCTTGCTGGAATAATTCACGCAATTAAATGTAGTAGTACTACAATATCTTGTCAATAAACAAATACATTATGGTGTAAATTAAGATAGGCTAATCAGAATCAACGACTTGGGAATTTTGGGTAGTGGGCTAATTTAGCCCACTACCCAATTTTGCATGGAAGCAGGTGAGCAGGGCTGCGAGTCTAGAATCAGAATTCGCGTCTTGCGCGTTCATTCGCGGCCAACTTCTATTCCCGCCACTTCCACTCTGCGTACCTTTTTCTCAGCTCCGCCTTGAGCAGCTTGCCCGTGGAGGTATGCGGGAGCTCGGGGAGAAAGACGAAATCATCCGGCAGCTGCCACTTGGCGAACTTGGCGCCGAGAAAGACTCGCAGGTCGTCCGCGGTCGCCTTAACGCCATCCTTTAACACCACTACCGCCAGCGGCCGCTCCTGCCACTTGGGATGCGGCACGGCTATCACTCCCGCCTCGCGCACAGCGGGATGGCTCATGAGTGTGTTTTCGAGGTCCACGGAGCTGATCCACTCGCCGCCGGACTTCACCAGGTCCTTGCTGCGGTCCACGAGTCGAATGCAGCCATCGGGATCGATGGTGGCCACGTCGCCGGTGCGGAACCAGCCGTCGCGGGTCCAGCGATCTTCGGTTCCCGGCGCTTTGTAGTAACTCGCCGCCACCCACGGCCCGCGAACCTCAAGTTCGCCGGCCGCCTTACCGTCCCACGGCGCAATGCCGCTATCGTTGGCGATGCGCAGATCGACGAACGGAAGCGGCCAGCCCTGCTTCGAGCGTTGGGCGTACTGCTGGTCTTCGGGCCACGCGAGCATCTCCGGCTTAAGGCCCGATACTGTTGCCTGCGGCGAGGTCTCCGTCATGCCCCAGGAATGAAGCAGGTGGAAGCCGTGGCGGTCCAGGCTGCGAATCAGGCTCTCCGGCGGAGCGGTACCGCCGCATAGGACGCGAACGTCTTTTGCCGGCTTCCAGTTCGGTCCGCGTTTTTCCAGCGCCGCCAGTACCGCCAGCCAGATCGTGGGCACGGCGCAGCTCATGGTCACCTGCTCGCGCTCAATCAGGTCGAGCAGATTGTCCGCGTCAAGATGCGGACCGGGCAGCACCAGCTTGGCTCCCACCATTGCCGCCGTAAACGAGAGCCCCCAGCCGTTGACGTGAAACATTGACGAGGCCAGCAGCACGGAATCGTGCTGCGAGATGCCACACGAATCGGTCATGGCCTGCGCCAGGGTGTGCAGCACCAGCGCCCGATGCGAGTAAAGAACGCCCTTGGGATTCCCCGTGGTGCCGGAGGTGAAACACATGGTGGCGCCATCTTGCTCGCTGATTTCCGGATACTGGAAGTCGCCGCGGGCCTGGTTTAACCACGCCTCATAGCACTCATATCCCGCCGGGGTCGTCTGGCGCGCGTGCGGTACGACGAAGATCCGCTCGAATTTGACTTTGTCCTTGAACTTCTCCAGCACCGGGAGCAGACAGTCATCCACGATCAGGAAACGGTCCTGCGCGTGGTTGGCGATGTAGGCGATCTCGTCCGGGTGCAGCCGCAGGTTCAGGGCGTGCAGCACCGCGCCGGAAGCCGGCACGCCGAAGTGGGCTTCCAGATGTGCGTAGTGGTTCCACATCAGCGTGGCCACGCGCTCGCCTTTTTTGATACCCGCCGCCTGCAGGAGTTCAGCCATCTTGCGCGCCCGTTCGCGGATTCGTCCCCAGGTGGTGCGATGGAGCGAGCCATCGGGCAGCCGGGAAACGATCTCGCGATCAGGGAAGTACGTTCCCGTGCGCTCCAGAATCGACGTCAGTGTTAACGGCGCGTTCATCATAGTGTGCATCAGGCTTAGGCTCCTTTGGCACTGGGCAGGCGGCATTTTATATCACTCTCAACGTCGCTCCTGATTCAGAACACAATCTCTGCTAACCCCGCGGCCTTGACTTGCGTCTGTTATTAGATCGGAGAATTTGTGAGCAATTTTGGCCAGGACATCCGTTTCGCTCTACGCGCCATGCGCAAGTCGCCGGGGTTTACGGCTGTCGCCGTAATCACGCTTGCCTTGGGCATCGGCGCTAACACGGCGATCTTTACCGTGATCAATGCCGTGTTCTTCAATCCCATGCCGGTCAAGGACGCGGGGCGCCTGGTGAACCTCTATACCATCGATCCGGGCGTATCGACCCGAGGTTTCACCTACATGCCGCTCTCCCTCCCCAACGGCCAGGACGTCGCCCGCGAGATCAGCGCCTTTTCCGGTGTGGCGATCTACACCGTGTTCGGCACCGGCGTGAGTATGACCGTCAACGGCCAGCCTGACAGATACAATGCCAGCGCCGTCACCGGAAATTACTTTGATGTGCTGGGCGTTCCCGCGGCCCTGGGCCGCACCTTTCGTCTTGAAGAAGAGCGTGAAGGCTCCGCGCCCGTTGTGATCCTCAGCCATGGTTTGTGGGAGCGCAAGTTCGGGGCCGATCCCGGCGTCATCGGGCAGAATGTCCTGCTCAACGGACAAGGCTTCACGGTTATCGGCGTGGCTCCTCGCGGTTTCCAGGGGCCTACCACTCTAGGTGGCCCGGACATGTGGGTGACCATGGCCATGCATGACCAGATCTTTTCCGGCCTGCAAAAGACGCTGTTCAAGGAGCGCCGGGCTCTATTTTTCTCCGCCATCGCACGATTGAAAGATGGCGCGACGCTGGAGCAGGCGCGGCAGCAATTGAAAGTCCTGGGAGCGAACCTGGAACAGGCGTTCCCCGCGGCCAACAAGGGCCGGACCTTTGTGGGCATTCCGCTGTTGCAGTCGGTGGTAGGGCCGGATTTTGGGGCAGTGCTCAGTCAAATCGGCGCCGTAATGATGGGTGTGGTGGGTCTGGTGCTGTTGATCGCGTGCGCCAACATCGCCAACCTGATGCTTTCTCGTGCGGCTTCACGCAAACGCGAGATTTCCATCCGGCTGGCCATGGGCGCCTCGCGCTCGCGCATCGTGGCGCAATTGCTTACCGAATCGACTGTCCTGGCCGTTGCCGGCGGTTTGCTGGGGCTCGGCTTGGCGGTGGTTGGCCGCAATCTGCTGTGGAAGTTCCGGCCGCCCTTCCTGGCCAATACCTTTCTCGATCTGCCCCTGGACAGCCACGTGCTCCTGTTTACTCTTGGTATCGCCTTGGCTACCGGCATCATCTTTGGGCTGGTGCCGGCCATGCAGTCCTCGCGTCCTGATCTGGTCTCTGAACTCAAGGAGCGCACCGGTACCGAGATGTTTGCCCGGGGCATCTTCAACCTGCGCAACATCTTCATCATGGCGCAGGTTGGGCTTTCGCTTGTGGCGTTGATCGGGGCCGGACTGTTCCTGATGAGTTTGCGCAACGCCCAACAAACCGATCCCGGCTTCAACACCCACAACCTGGGCATCATCTCCTTCGACGTCGGCTCACTGAACTACGAACCTGCGCGGGTGAAGGAGTTCCAGCGTCGCGTGCTGGAGGTGATCACCGCTACTCCCGGTGTGCAAGCCGCCACTCTTTCGAGCAGCGTGCCGCTGTTGAACGGCGGTTTCGGTCGCAGCATTTTTCCTGAAGGCCGCGACCCCAGCGCCAATCGCAACGGCTTGTTCGCCCAAGTTAATAGCGTCTCCCTCGACTATCTGCGCACCATGGGAATTCCGCTGGTAAAAGGGAGCGACTTTGACAGCTCGGTGCGCGAAGACGGTCCCCGCGTGGTGGTAATCAATGAAACGGCGGCGCACCGTATCTGGCCCAACGACGATCCGATAGGGAAGCGTTTCAAGTTTTTCGGCGATGACAACTGGGTCCAGGTGATGGGAGTGGCGCGCGACTCCAAGTACAACGCCCTGGGCGAAGACCCCACGCCCTACATGTATCTTCCTCTGCTGCAGTATCCCAGCTCCGGAGTAACCGTGTTTTTCCGCACTGGCCCGGAGACGCGCTCCATTCTGGGCGCCTTGCGTACGGAAGTGCAGGCCATGGACCGCAACCTGCCCCTGACCAACGTGTGGCCGATTGGCGAGGTCTTTTCCCAGGCCTTGTGGGCGCCCCGCTTCGGCGCCGCACTCCTGGCCATCTTCGCCATGCTGGCCATGCTGCTCTGCGCCGTAGGAATTTACGGCGTGGTCAGCTATTGGGTAGGCCAGCGAGTGCGCGAAATCGGCGTGCGGCTGGCCCTGGGCGCGCAGCCTGGCAACGTCCTGCTGATGGTCTTGCGCCAGAGCGCCGTCACCTTGGCCATTGGTTTGGGGGCGGGACTGCTGGTTGCCTACGTCGCGGCCCGCTTCACTGTGAGCCTTCTCTTCGGCGTGAGTGCGAATGAGCCGGTGGCTTTTCTCTCGATCGCGTTGGGCCTGGCCGCAGTTGGACTCCTGGCCAGCTATGTCCCGGCGCGCAGAGCGGCCCGGGTGGACCCCATGATCGCTCTGCGCTACGAGTAACGTTTATTGGTACATGACGCGCATCTTGTCTACATAGACCTGATACGGCGTCGCCTTGCTGTTGCTATCCAGTTGAAATGCGTTGGAGAACTGGTTGCGCCCGTTGGTGAAAGCGGCGTTGTGCGAAATGTTGACCGGGAAGCGCACGCCGTCCACGGTGAGCGCATCGTGCCACACCACGTGGTTGGCGGTGTCGTTGTGATATTCGGCAACGATGTGGTGCCAGGTATTGGGAGCAAATCCCGTGAAGGGAATGCCGCTCGTGTCCCAGCGCTTCAAGCCGTAGTCGAAGATGCGCCATGTCTTGGTGCCCACGTATTCCGCCTGCCAGGCGAAGTTGTAGACCCAGCCATTGACGGTCTGCTGGCACTCGAACTCGATCGCCTGCGGAGCGTTCTCCATTCCGGAAGGAACAAAGAGATCGAACTCGTACGTCAGCGCTGTGATCTGGCCGGTGACCGGCGCGTACTGCCGATAGAAGTAGGCGTTGCTGAATGCCACGGATGCTGCGATGGAGAACTGGGTTGAGCGGCCGTCTTCACTGGGCGAGGCCATTCCGGGCGTGAATGTATAGGAGGCTACCGCTCCGGTGGCGCCGGTATTGCCGCAAGCGCCACAGGTGAGCCAGTTCGGCGAATCTTCCACGTTATCGATTACCGTGCTGCTGGGCGTGCCGGGCGCGGGTGCAGGAGATGGCGCCGGCGCAGGTGAAGGAACCGGTGAAGGCGAGGGATGGGCAGCGGGTGAGATCGAGTTACTGGCAATGTTGCTTCCGCCGCAACCGGTGATTGTGAAAAACGATGTGAAGACTACGAGCAGGGCAAAAAAAGAAAGAGCACAACAACTACGCAAAAATGGTTCCTCCCAAGGGTTCGGCCTGGACGCAGTGACGTGTGCGTAACTCTACCGGCGCGGCGGTCGTTTTGGATTACGCGGGAAACCTGAAGTTAAGGTGACCAAAGTAGCCTGGCCGTTCGGACATCGGTTGAAATACCGGCCCAAAACGCGTGATTTGCGTGCTCGTACAAACCCCGGTAACTTGTCCTGTTTTCAAATCCTTGGAGAGAATCTTGTTGAGCGTGCGGCTAGGGCGGGCGCGTGGTTTGCCATTGTCCGCAGGGGAGTTTTTCGCTCAGGCTCAGCTCATGCAGCGCGGAGTCCCTCGCCTTCCTCAAGCTTTCACCCGAGGTCACGGCTAAGGCGTGAAGATCAAAGCGGGATGGGCAGCATCTGCTGCATAATTGAGGTATTCCGGGAGCCGGCAACAACTTAGGTCGACGTGAGAGCAGGCAACTTGACCCCCAACCCTACCCAATCCACACCCAGACAGCTGTTGCGCGTGCGTGACTTGTGTGTCGATTATCGCTTTGCATCGGTTAAGGTTGCCGCCTTGCAAAACGTAGATCTGGAACTGGGCGAAGGCGAGAGTCTGGGCGTGTTGGGAGAATCCGGATCGGGCAAGAGTTCCCTGGCACATGCGTTGCTCCGTCTCTTGCCCTCCGATGCGTCCGTCTCCGGGCTGGTGCAATTCCGGGAAACGGATTTACTGAACGCCCGCGCGAAGACCTTGCGTGAAATCCGCGGCGCCGGGATTGCTTTGATTTCGCAGGAGCCGGCCCTGGCGCTGAACCCTGTACTGCCCATTGGGCGGCAGATTGGCGACGTACTTCGCGCCCACGAGTCGGTCAACCGTAGGCAGGAGCGAGATCGCGTGGCCGGTGCGCTGCGCGAAGTTGGTTTGACCGAGCCTGAGCGTATCATGCGCGCTTATCCTCACCAGCTCAGCGGGGGGCAAAGACAGCGCGCTGCCATTGCTCAGGCGCTGGTGTGCCGGCCGGCGCTCCTGAT
Organism: Candidatus Angelobacter sp.; assembly: GCA_036380095.1. GTDB lineage: Bacteria > Acidobacteriota > Terriglobia > Terriglobales > Acidobacteriaceae > Angelobacter. Next base: position 38,239 of record DASVFK010000250.1, read on the forward strand.
TGCCGATGAACCGCTCAGCTCGCTTGACACGGCCACGCAGGCTGAAGTTCTGGAGCTGCTGCGCACCCTGAAAGCGGAACTCAACCTGGCCATGATCTTCATCTCGCACAACGCTGGAGCGTTCTCCTCTTTGTGTGAGCGCGCGTTGGTGATGCGCAATGGCCGGGCTGTTGCTTGTGCTTCCCTCGAGGAACTCGCCGAGACCGCTGATCCTTACATCCGTGGATTGCTGTTTCCGGAGGCCGCTTTTTTAGACGGATGCAAGACACCAGCGTCGCAGCCTCAAGCCGGCCGGCCGCTGCTCGAAGTGCGGAGCGTGAGCAAGAGGTTCATGCAGCGCAGGGCGCTTTCACGCAGCAAGTTTGCTGTCCAGGCCCTGGAGCACATCGATCTCAGCGTGGATGAGGGCGCCACGCTCGCGGTCATCGGACGCTCGGGTTCGGGAAAATCCACGCTGGCCCGCTGCATCGCCGGTTTTGAAAGTCCCGACTCGGGTGAAATCGTGCTAGCAGGCCGCAAGCACGAATCCAGCCCCCAGGTGCAGATGATTTTCCAGGACGTGGGCACGGCGCTGAACCCGCGCTTCACTGCCGCAGAGGTGATCAGCGAACCGCTGGACATCGCGCGTAAGAACGATCCTTTGGAGCGCCGCAAGCGCGCCCTGGACCTGATGGAAGAGGTCGGCCTTGATCCCGACTGGCAGGCCCGCCCCTCGCACCAGTTCAGCGGCGGCCAGCGGCAGCGGCTGGCTCTGGCCCGGGCTTTAGCGGCTGGGCCAAAACTTCTGGTCCTTGACGAACCCTTTTCCGGACTCGACCTGGCCTTACAGGCGCAGATGTTGCGGCTTCTCCTGGAGGTCCAGGCGCGCCACCGTCTCACCTGCATTTGGATCGGCCACGATCTTAGCTTCCTTTCTTATTTTGCCCGTGATGTCGTCGTCATGGACCAGGGCCGGGTGGTGGAACACACGGCTCCACAAGGCCTGCGGAGCAGCACAGTGCCGGCAACGCGTTTGTTGGTGGAAGCCAGCGATCGGCTGCATGCCCCGGGCGTAGAGGCTGTGTCATGATTCGCTACTTCGGGCGCAGGCTGTTTCACGCCGTGCTGGTCTTGTTCGGCGTTTCGCTGCTGATGTTCCTCGTGCAGCAGGCCGCACCCGGAGATTTTCTGAGTGAAATGAGGTTGAACCCCCAGATTTCCCCGCAAGCGTTGCACACCTTGCGGGCGCAATACGGCCTGGATCAGCCGCTGCCCCTGCGCTATGCGCACTGGCTCAGCTTTGTGGCCAGAGGTGAATTCGGGTATTCCTTTGCTTACGACATGCCTGCTTCCAAACTCCTGTGGCCGCGCGCGCGGAACACTCTGCTGCTCACTGTGCCGGCCCTTCTTATCTCCTGGCTGATCGCGGTGCCTTTGGGCGTACTGGCCGCGGCACAGCGTGGGACCTGGCTGGGCCGGCTGTTCTCCGGCGGAACATCTTTTCTGCTGGCTGTGCCGGACGTCTTGCTTGCTTTGCTGGCGTTGATGATCGCCTTGCGCACCGGACTGTTTCCAGTGGGCGGAATGAGGTCCGCAGACCCGTCTCACGGGCGGCTGGCAGACCTGGCGTGGCACATGGTCTTGCCCGTCGGCACACTGGTGCTCGGATCATTGCCTGTCATTTTGCGTCACGTACGCGCCGCCGTCTCCGAAACGCTCAGTTCTTGTTATGTGCGCGCGGCTGAAGGCCATGGGTTGCGTCAGTTGCCGCTCTTGTTCCGGCACGCGTTGCCTGCGGCCGCCAATCCGCTGATTTCCTTGTTCGGCATTTCCATTGCTTTCCTTCTGAGCGTCTCGCTCCTGGTGGAGACGGTGATGAGCTGGCCGGGAATGGGGCCGCTTTTGTTGGAGTCGATCCTGGCTCGCGATCTATTTGTGGTGCTCGGGGCCACCATGCTCTCCACGTTGTTCCCGCTGGCGGGGAACTTGATCGCGGACGTCCTGCTGTATGGTTTCGACCCGCGTATCAGGATGGAACCATGAGACAACGTCACGTATTTTCCTGGGCGGCGTGGTTCCTCGTGACGGTCAATGCCGCCGCGCTTCTGGCCGGGTTCGTCGCTCCCTACAACTACGAAACGCAGGACCGGCTACGTCCTTATGCGCCTCCCACGCGTCTCCACTTGGTGGATTGTGAAGGCAAGTTTCACTTCTGGCCATTCGTGTATATGACCAGGCCCGGCGGGGAGAGTCTCACGGAGTACCAAGAAGACTGTGGCCAGCGGTTTCCGGTTCGTTTCTTTCTGAGCGGCGACGGTTATACCGTGCTGGGATTGTTTTCGGGGCACCGCCATCTTTTTGGAGTTGATCTGCCCGCGCGCATGTACCTGTTGGGAGGAGATGGCCTGGGGCGCGACCAGTTTTCCCGCATGCTCTATGGCGCGCAGGTGTCCTTGTTTGCCGGCGCGCTGGCGGCCTTGCTCGCCATGATGGGGGGACTGCTGGTTGGTTCCATCGCCGGCGTTTACGGCGGGGCAATTGACGACTTATGCATGCGCGTTACCGAGGTCATTATCGCAGTCCCGCCATTTTATGTTTTGCTCGCCGTACGGGCGTTTCTGCCGCTGCAAGTGAGCGCACCGGTCATGTTCCTGGAGATCGTGGCTGTGCTTGGTTTCGTGGCCTGGGGACGCCCCGCGCGGCTGGTGCGAGGCGTTGTTTTGGGCGCGCGCGAACGCAGCTTTGTTCTGGCGGCGCAGGGATTCGGCGCGTCGCGGGCGTATCTGCTGCGACGTCACCTGATGCCTTTGGCCATGAACGCGGCGCTTACGCAGATGGCTGTTTCCATTCCCCAAATCATTCTTGGGGAAGTGGTCATCTCCTTCCTGGGGCTGGGCATGAGCGAGCCCGTTCCCAGTTGGGGCAACATGCTGGCCCAGGCGCAGCAATACCACGTGCTGACGGCACATTGGTGGATGCTGCTTCCGGCGCTGGCCCTGGTTCCAGTGACCCTGGCGTACCAGGCCTTGGCCGATGTTCTAGGTTCACGCTTGCAATCTCGAATTTGAGCCGATGGGAGAAGCATGACGACTTTCAAATACTCGCGTTTTGTTTCGGTCCTAGCCCTCCTGGTTGGTTGCTTGAGCCTTCCGGGATTCGGCGGGTTGGCTCCGCAAGAGGAGCTTCTGACCACCACGGCGGAACCGGGACGGCCGGGAGGACGTTTGGCTATCGGGGAGCCGTTCGAGCCCAAGACCTTGAACCCGCTCAACGCGGTGGACCAACCGTCGCTCGATGTCATCCGCCGCACCATGGCTGATTTGATCCATATCAACCGGGCCACGCTGAAAGCGGAGCCGGCACTGGCCAAGTCGTGGACGGCCACTCCCGACGGCAAGACCCTTACCTTGCAGCTTCGCCGCGGGATCCGTTTTTCGGATGGAGCTCCGTTTGACGCCGATGACGTAGTCTTCTCCTTCCAGGTCTATCTCGATGAGAAAGTGGCCGCGCCACAACGCGTTTTGTTGCTGATCGATGACAAGCCGATCAAGGTGGAAAAACTCGGGCAATACACGGTGCGGTTTTCGTTTTCCGCGCCTTACGCCGTGGGAGAAAGGGTCTTTGACAGCGTGCCCGTCCTGCCCCGCCATCTTTTGGAGAAGGAGTACCAGGAGGGCCGCATCAAGCAGGTATGGACGCTCAGCGCTTCGCCGGCCAGCATGGCGGGCCTGGGACCTTTCCGGCTGAAATCAGTCGCCCCCGGCGAGCGAGTCGTGCTGGAGCGTAATCCTTACTATTGGAAAGTGGACAGCAAGGGCCAGCGGCTTCCTTACCTCGATGAATTGAGTTTCGTCATGGTGCCCAATACGGAAGCCCAGGTGATTCGATTCATGGCTGGCGACATTCAGGCAATCAGTCCCTTGAGCGCCGATGGCTACGCCTCCCTGGCTCCCGACCAGCAGAAACATCACTACAAACTGTACGACATGGGCGCGGGACTGGAATTCAATTTCCTATTTTTCAATCTCAATGAAGACACGGAAGGCCGGTTGCCGGAGGTCGCGCGCAAGCAAGCCTGGTTCAGAGACGTACGCTTTCGCCAGGCGGTCTCGCGCGCCATCGACCGGCAGGCGATCGCCCGGCTGGCATACCACAACCGGGCCACACCGCTGGTAACCCATGTGACGCCGGGAGACAAGCTGTGGTTCGATTCCTCCCTCGCTGCGCCCTCGCAATCGCTGCCGGAAGCGCGGCGGCTCTTGCAGCAAGCCGGCTTTTCCTGGAAGCCGGACGGGGCGCTGGTTGACTCCCATGGCACGCGCGTGAGTTTCAGCATTCTGGCCAACTCGGGCAACGCCCAGCAGACGCAAAGCGCAACCTTGATCCAAAGCGACCTAAGCAAGCTGGGGATGGACGTGCACGTTGTTACGCTGGAGTTCCGTGCCACCGTGGACCGCATCCTGCAGTCCCATGATTACGACGTCGCCGTGATGCGCATGGCCAATGGTGACGCCGATCCCAATCCCGTGATGGGCATTCTCACCTCGGAGGGCTCCACGCATGTGTGGAGCATGGGGGAAAAGAAACCGCCCCAGTGGCAGTTGGAAATCGACCGCCTGATGCAGCAGCAGATGATCACGCTGGACTTTCGCAAGCGCAAGAAACTCTATGATCAAGTGCAGCAGATCCTGGCGCGCGAAGTCCCGGCCCTTTTTCTGGTGAGCCCCAATATCCTGGTGGCGGCCCGGGAAAATCTCGCCAATGTGCGTCCCGCTATAATGGACAACTACATTCTGTGGAATTCAGACGAACTGTTTTGGCGCACCCCCGCCGGAAAATAAAAAGTGAATGGACGACAACGCCAAGAGCATTACTTTGCCAGCGCCAAAGGAAATTGAGGCCGAAGACGAAAGGCTGGTCCAGGATTGCCTGAAAGGGGACGAAAAGGCATGGAACCGCCTGATCGACAAATACAAGCGGTTGATCTATTCGGTCCCGGTCAAATACGGCGTTGCTCCGGAAGACGCAGCCGACATCTTTCAGAACGTCTGTGTCGACCTGTTCACCAACCTTTCCAAGCTGAGAAAAATTGAGTCGCTGCGGTCCTGGCTCATTACCGTGGCCACGCACAAGTGTTTCCATCACAAAAGGCAGCAGCGGCAGGACGTTGAACTGGACGCGATGGAGCAGGAAGTGGCGGAAGATCTGGCGCCGGCGGCCGAGACGGTGCTCCACGAAGTGCAGGAAGAGCAGGCCATACGCGACGCCCTGGCGCGGCTCACGCCTCGCTGTGCGGAACTGGTGAAGATGCTGTTCTATGAACAGCCGCCGGTGCCCTATACCGAAGTTGCCCAGAGACTCGGCCTGGCCACCGGGTCCATCGGATTCATCCGCGGGCGATGTCTCAACCGGCTGCAAAAGATTCTGGCGGAGCTGGGGTTCTAGATGTCGCAGGTTGGTACATTTGCGCCGGAACCGTGGATTTCCGAACTCTCGGCAATTAGCGAAGAGCAGGGACGCCGGGAGTTCTTGTCACGCCAGGCCCACCGCCAAAGCGAAAAATCGCTGCAGGCGCTGCTGGATGGCGTGGCCACGTTTGCCCGCTTCGATGTGCCCAAGGCAGAGCGCCTGTCCCAGGCCCTGGCTTGGATCGCCACAGAAAGCGGCGACCCCTATGCTCTGGCGCAAAGCCGGCGGGCCTCTGGTCATGTGCATTACCTCAACGGCAGATACCGGCAGGGAATCGAGGAGTACGAAAAGGCCATCCAGGAATTGGACCGTTTGGGGCGTCACGTGGAGGCCGCGAGCACGATCAGCGCCGCCCTCATATGCTTGATCTACGACGGGCAGTACGACCGCGCCTATCAGCTCGGCAAAAAGGCCCGCGAGGCGTTCCAGGCGGCTGGGGACCGACACCGCCTGGCCAGGCTTGATAGCAACCTGGCCAACGTCTATTACCGACAAGACCGCTTTCAGGAGGCGGGCGCGCTGTTTGAGCGCGCCTATAGCGAACTTCTTGAAGTGGGAGACCCACTGGACATCGCGGTGGTCCTGCGCAATATGGCGGTCTGCTACATCAGCCTGAACGAGTTTGCGCAAGCGCAGGAAACCTATCAGTTGGCCCGCCAGCACTCGGAAAGACATGGTTTTTCCCAACTGGTCGCCGAATCCGATTACAACATCGCCTACCTGCACTATCTGCGCGGCGAATACTTGCGCGCCATCGAGATGTACGACCAGACGCGGGTGCGCTGTAAGCAGCTCGGCGACAAGTACCACCAGGCCCTGTGTGACCTTGACCAGTCGGAGATTTATCTGGAGTTGAACCTGACTGAGGGGGGCATCGAACTGGCGCAAGATGCTTTTGCCGCTTTCAGCGACCTGGGGATGCGCTATGAGGCGGCCAAAGCGGCCACGTTCTCCGCCATCGCGGTCAGCCAGCAGGGGCATTATCGCCAGGCCCTGCAGATTTTCGACCGTGCCCGGGAGCTGTTTATCAATGAGCAGAACCAGCTCTGGCCGGCGCTGATCGATCTCTACAAGGCACTGGTGCTTTACGAAGCCGGCGACAATGACTCGGCGGAAGACCTTGCTTTGTCCGCCCTGGAATACTTCGCTCCCTCTTACCTGCCGGCCAAAGCCGCTTTATGCGAACTGTTGCTGGCTGCCATCGAATTGCGCAGCTCCGATGCCGACGAGGCGCGGCGATACTGCAGCTCCGCCCTGGCCCGCTTGCTGCACATCGAGTCCCCTGCCACCTACCAGGCGTATTTCATGCTGGGCCAGGCCGAGGAAGCCAGCCGTAACACTGAGCTGGCGCGCCAGGCCTATGAGAAGGCCTATCAGAAGCTGGAGGACCTGCGCAGCCACCTGGGCAAGGAAGAGCTGAAGATCGCGTTTCTCAAGAACAAACTCACGGTTTATGAAAGCCTTGTCCTAACATCGCTGGCGGTCCATTCGCGCACCTGCACGGAGCACGATACGTTCCAGTACATCGAACAGGCAAAATCACGCAGCCTGGCTGACCTGATTGCCTTCCGTGCGTCTTCGCTCAACGCCAGGAACCTTGAGCATGCTCCCGCCATGGCCCAGTTTCGCGAGCTGCGCCAGAAACTGAACTGGACCTACCATGAAATCGAATTGCAGGAATTGGGCCAGGAAGGCGGTTCGCAGGACCGCATCCGGCAATTGCGCCTGCAAAGCCGGGAGTACGAAGACGCTCTGGTCAAGTCCTTCTCCCAATTGCAGAGCGTTGACTATGAGCTCGCCAGCCTGCAAAGCGCCAGCACCGTCTCTGCGCGCGAGCTGCAAAAGATTCTGCCTCCTGACTCGATGCTGGTGGAGTATTACGTTGCCCGTGACCGGTTCTACGTTTGCCTAGTCTCCCGAGACCGCCTCAAGGTACTGCCGGTGGCGGACGCCGTCCCGGTACGGGAAAAGCTTCGACTTCTGCAATTGCAGTTGGCGAAATTCCGCCTGGGAGACGAGTACATCCGGCCGCTGGAGAAGCGCTTGTTGCAGGCGACGCGGGCGCACCTTGAGGAACTCTACGAGTTGCTGATCGCCCCCATCCGTGGGCAGCTCGAGGCCCATCACCTCATCATTGTGCCCCACACGTTTCTGCACTACCTGCCCTTCCATGCCCTGTCTGACGGAAAACGGCATCTGATTGACGATTTTTCCATCTCCTACGCACCCAGCGGGAGCATTTTTGCCGCGTGCCAAGGCAAGGAACATGCCAGCCAGAGCGGCTTGGTGCTGGCCATCCCGGACGCCCGTGCTCCATACATTGAAGAGGAAGGTCGGCTGGTGGCAGACGCCATGGGCGGGGCAAGTTTGTTCCTGGGTGAGGATGCTACCGAGGAACGCTTGCGCAGCCTGGGACCGCAGAGCCGGTTCATCCACATTGCCACGCATGGATATTTTCGTGAGGACAATCCCATGTTCTCTTCCATTCGGCTGGGGAATTCTCTTCTGAGCCTATTTGACCTGTATCAGTTACAGCTAAACGCTGAGCTGGTGACCTTGAGCGGTTGTGGCACGGGAATGAATGTTGTGGTGGGCGGCGATGAACTGATCGGCCTGGTGCGGGGTTTGCTCTATGCTGGGGCGCAAACCCTGATGGTGAGCTTGTGGGAGGTGCACGATCAGAGTACGGCCGAGTTCATGCGCGATTTCTATACCTTGTATGGTGGAGTCCAGAACAAGGCGGAAGCCCTTCGCCAGGCTGCGCTCAGACTGCGCGAAACCCACCCACATCCGTATTATTGGGCGGCCTTCGCCCTGGTTGGGAAGTTTATGTAAAGATTTGTAAATATTAGAGCAGGTATATTTTTTACCCTGGTTCTGACTCTTTATGTACAGAAGCAGGCTCATCCGTCGACTGCTAAAGAGGGGAGCATGGACCCGGAAGCCGTGTTCCCCTCGTAAACAAAAGAGACGAAGAAAAACGATTTATGCCTCAAGCCGCGCGCCATTTCGACATTACCGAGTGGGCTGATTATGCCAGGAAGACGGCATCTCCCGAGCAGCAAAGCGAGATGGCGTCTCACCTGAAGGCTGGATGCCCGAAGTGCGAAAAGATCGAGCAATTATTGACGAAATTCATTGCAGTCTGCGCGCGTGAGAGCGCGTATGAATTACCTCGACACGCAGAGCGGTCAGTGAAGGCGCTGGCGGGTCTGGGAAAACCCGAGCGTCGCTCGACGTTCGAGCGGCTGTGGGGCACCTTGATATTTGATAGCTCGAATGCCCCGCTGCCGGTGGGTGTCCGCGGATCTCATCAAATCAGCCGGCATGTGCTGTTTCATGCGGGCGATTACTCCGTTGATCTGCGATTTGAGCATGAAAGAGGTTCGGCCAGTATGGTGCTCGTGGGACAGATTGCCAACCAGAAGTCGCCCGAAGAGGCGATGTGCAATCTGCCAGTGATCCTGCTGGCGGGTGAGCGGGAAGTGTCGCGCTCCATTAGCAATTCCTACGGAGAGTTCCAGATGGAATATGTTCCGGACAGCGATCTGCGCCTGTTGGTTCCCCTTGAGTCAACCGGCCAGGAGCTCGAGGTATTGCTGGGCAAGACGCCGCAAGCCTGATTTTTGTAGGGGCCAATTTGAACAACTGAGACGTCGACTATGAGGACACTGCGTCTGCTGTGCATTACCGGTCTTGTGTTTGCGCTCGGCCTGCCTGTGGCCGCGCAGAGCACTTTTGTTCTAACCGTTGCGCCCGCTAATGCCCAGACGGTCCTCACCAGCCACGGTCTTACTGTCATCAAAGAGATCCATGATGGCGCAAACTGCGTCTATCTGGTACGTTCCGCTTCCGCCGATGTAGCCAGCGTTGAAACGGAAGTTGAAAAAGACCTCTTGGTCGCCGGCTTTGAGCCCGAGCAAAGTATTGGTCTGCCGGAGCTCAGTGGGGCCACTCAGTCAAATCTTACGCAAGCCACCGCTACGGTCACGGGCACCCTGCCCGGGCGTACGCTGGTCACCTTCTTCGGAAGCACAGTTCCCAGCAATTACACCAGCCAGGCGGCCACCAGCATCGTTCGCTTGGATGATGCCCGCAACGCTACTCATCTCACGGGCGCGGGGACGGTGGCGATCATCGATACCGGGGCAGATCCGAACCATCCAGCGTTGGCTGGCGTTTTCGTAGGCGGATACGACTTTACCCGCGACACAATTGGATTTTCAGAGCTTGCGGACCTGGATCCAAACACGGCCGCTGCTCTGCAGCAGTCGATTTCGCCTATCCTTGGCTCGCAGAACGTTTACATTCTTAATCCATACACTGCCGCCATCCTGGACCAGTCGATCTCGCCCATCCTGGGACAATCGATTTCGCCGATTCTCGGCGGCACCGGTGATTTTGGCCACGGCACCATGGTGGCAGGCGTGGTCCACCTGGTAGCGCCCACCGCCAAGATCATGCCCTTGAAGGCATTTCGCGCCGATGGAACATCGAATCTTTCCGATATCATTAACGCCGTCTATTACGCTGCGGACAACGGGGCCAACGTCATCAGCATGAGCTTCAGCATGCCGCAGTCTTCCCCTGGGCTTCAGACTGCGATCCAGTACGCCCTCAACAAGAACATTGCCGTTGTCGCCGCCTCCGGCAATGACGGGCAGAAGACCCTGGTTTTCCCGGCAAGCTACGGCGGCGTGCAGGGAATCGGCTCCACGGACTCCAACGACGCGAGAAGCACGTTCTCCAATTACGGCTCTGGCGTGACGGCTTTTGCGGCCCCGGGCGAAGCCGTAATTACCACTTTCCCAGGCGGCTATTACGCCGCAGGCTGGGGTACTTCCTTCAGCGCTCCCATGTTCGCCGGCGCAGCTTCCCTCGTGCTCCAGGCACGTCCATTGAGCAAGCCGGGAGATGTAACCAACGCTCTTTCAAAGACCAAGCAGGTAAGCGATATGGGTTATGGCCGCATTGACCTCTACCAGTCGCTTACGAACTTGTTTAGTGGCAGCACGAGCACCAGCGGTGGCAGCGGGACCAGCGGCAGCAATACCAGCGGCTCCTCCAAACCATAATCCCGTCAAGGATTCGGCCTTGGTTTTTTTATTAAGCCCTCTTAATCCTTGCACCTCTTAATCTGCCAAGAAATGAACTTCAGACCAACGAATGTTGCACGAAACCTTCGCCCTGTGAGCACCTGCCCAGCTTGCCTTTGTCTGATTTAAGTTATTGTAAATATTGTATTTATATATGAATCAGGGGATTCATCCCTGGGCTTAAGGATGGTCCGGGATGAGTCCAACCGTTAGCTTGAATAAATTTGCTCTAACAAAAGCGTATTTCTCGTGGCTATACTGACCACCTATTATTCAGCAACACTGACTTTCGCAACGAAATACGAGGAGCCAGGTGTCGTCGACGGAAACGACCACCCGGAGTTGGAGAGATGGCTAAAGGACGGATTACCGGTCGAACACTCTGCTTGTTCCTGCTTTTGCTGGGACTTCCCCTGATGGCCGAGGACAAGTATGTCCTGGTTACGTCGCCATCCAAGGTACAGGACGTTTGCAGCCGTCACGGGTTGCAGCCGGTTTCCCAGCTTTCCAGCAGTTCATCAGCAGGTGTTTTTCTTGTTTCCACGGCATCGATTGATCCCACTCTCGCCACAGATTCTGATGTACAGAGCTTTGAGCTTAATCGAACAGTGGGCGTGCCGGAGCTTTCCGGGCTTACCGTCTCCAGCCTGACGCAGTCCATTTCGCCCATTCTGGGCCAGTTGCCAGGGCGGCAAGCGGTGTCCTACTTCGGGGCATCCGTCGCCAACTATTACGTAACGCAGCCTGCGAGTTCCATCACACGATTGGCAGATGCCCAATCCGCATCCAGCCTTATCGGTACGGGAATTACGGTAGCCATAGTCGATACAGGCGTGGACCTTGATCATCCTGCATTGCAGGGCGTGCTGGTGAGTGGTTACGACTTTGTGAAGAACGGCGCGCTGGTATCTGAGGTAGCGGACCTGGGCCCGAACGCGGCCGGCTTGACCCAGTCGATCAGTCCCATCCTGGGCGGGGTCAATGTGGTGCAATTGAATGCATCCACGGCGGCGATCCTGAGCCAGGCGGCGGAAGACGCGCTGGGTACTCCGCCTGCGGCCTTCGGCCACGGTACCATGACGGCCGGCGTGGTGCACCTGATAGCTCCGGGCTCGAAGATCATGCCGCTCAAGGCATTTGCCGCTGACGGCAGCTCTGACCTGTTCAACATCCTGCGCGCGATCTATTACGCCGTGGACCATGGCGCCACCGTGATCAGCATGAGCTTTGAGATTTCCCAGAGCTCTCCGGCGCTGCAGAATGCGATCCAGTATGCGCTGAGCAAGAACGTTGTCCTGGTGGCGGCCTCCGGTAATGACGCCCAGCAGATCATGGTCTATCCCGCTGGATACAACAACGTAATCGGCGTGGGATCAACCAGTAACACCGATGGTAAGAGTGACTTTACCAATTTCGGAACCAATGCCACTTTTGTGGCGGCTCCAGGCGAAGGCGTGATTACCACTTATCCCGGAGGCAACTATGCCGCCGGCTGGGGAACTTCATTCAGCACTCCGCTGGTGGCCGGTGAAGCTGCGTTGATCTTGCAAGCAAGACCTGCCTACCATCCTGGGGACGTTGCCAATGCGGTTTCCAGGGGTGTCCAGGTGCAGCAGATGGGTCACGGACGCGTAGATATTTGCCAGGCGATCTCGAGCCTGGGGAACGGCCTTAAATGCCAGTAAAACTCAACGGATGAGCATGGCATAACCAAAGCCCTGCCAAAAGGCAGGGCTTTGGTTTTGAGCTTTCAGTCCCTCAGAACAACCCCGCGCCCATTTGCGCATAGCGGCGGAAGAAACTGTCGCTCTTCCATTGTGGACGCTTGTCGTCATTAGCCACCCGCAGCATCAGGGAGCGCACAATCTCTTCATAGCCGGCCGCCGAGGACAGGTCCACCGGCTGGTCAAGATCGTCAGAAGGCGCGTGGTAGCGCTGTGTCAGCCAGTTCTTGAACAGTTGCTGTTCCGGCGAGCCTTTCTCAAAGCCCACGCCCATGGCCAGCGCGGGAATGCCCTGGCGGATAAAGTTGTATTGATCGCTGCGAATGAAGGCGTTGCGCTGCGGTTCGGGATCGGGTTGCACTTGCACACCCAGGGCCTTGGCGCTCTCTTGCGCCGCATCGCCCAGGTCGGATTCAGCAAGTCCGTACACCGTGAGGACCTTCAACGGCACGATCGGCAGAAACATATCGATATTGATGTTGGCCACCATGGAGCCGGGCTTTACCGTGGGATGAGCGTTGAAGTAGCGCGAGCCCAGCAGCCCTTTCTCTTCGCCGGTAACAAAGAGGAACAGCACGGACCGCCGGGGACGCGTTCCGGACTTGCGCAGGCACTCCGCCAGGTCGAGCAGGAGCGCGCTCCCGGAAGCGTTGTCCATGGCGCCGTTGTAAATGCGGTCGCCGTTAATGGGCTCGCCGATCCCGATGTGGTCGATGTGCGCCGAGACCACCACGTATTCGTCTTTCAGTTTCGGGTCAGCGCCGGCGAGCTTGGCCACCACGTTGGCCGATTCCAACTGCTTCTTGTTCACGGTTGCGCGTACCCGGATGCTCAGGCCCAGGGGAAAGCGGGGAAGCGCCTTGCGCTCTCTTGCCAGGTCAAGAATGCCCTGCAGTTTGTGCCCGGAATTCTCAAACAGTTTGTCAGCCCGCTCCGGATTGAAGATGACGGCCAGTTGTTGTCCCGCGGTTTCATCGAATTCTTTTCCGCTCAGCGCCATGCTGGGGTGGGCCCGATTGGCCGCGATCCGGCTCCAGGGAATGTCCATGGAGGCGGGATTCAGGACCGTGATTACGCCCACCGCGCCCGCTTTCTTCAGCGCTTTCCAGCGCTCGGCTTGCGACGAGTAGTGCGAGGCCAAGGCGCCAGGCAGCTCAGCGGGAGATCCTGCCATCATCACCGCGACCTTGCCCTTAAGGTCCTGCCCGGCCAGGTCGTCATAGCCCTTTTCCGGGACTGAGAGCCCATAGCCCACAAACACCAGGGATGCCTGCAGCGAAGGCGCAAGATCAACGCGAGTGGAGAAGATGGCGTCCTCGCCCAGCGTCAGCGGCTCCACCAGGTTCTTGTTGATCAGGGCCAGGCTGGACGTTGCCTCCACAATCTGCCGCGACTCGAACTGTACTGGCTGGTAAAAACCATTGGCGCCGGCCGGCTCCAGTTCGCTCATCTTCAGTTGGTCCACCAGATAGGCTTCCGCGCGGCGAAGTCCAGCGCTGCCGGTTTCGCGGCCTTCCATGTCGTCCGCCGCCAGCACCTTCACATAACCCCACCAACTGTTGCCGTCAAAATGTTTTTCTGCCTGCTGGGAAAGCGAGGGCAAGACGAGGATTCCACTTGCGGCCAGACACAGCAACATTCTTCTCATGAAAACAGGGAGCCTCCAGGGTGGGATTAAGAGAGCATATCAGCAATCTAGGCCGTCAGGAGGCTCTCTCAGGCGAACTCCGGAGCCGTTCTAAGCGGAACCGCTGACTCGACGTTGGGAGAGACGCCCACGGGCGGAATGCTGGGACGTGCCGTTCGTGAAGCCATGATTGCCCCGGTTTTGCTCATGCACTCGCTTACCTTTTCTTGCCCTCCCGCTGCTGCTTTTCATAAGCGCGAAAGAGTTGTTTGAGCTTGCGCTTGTGCAGCGACGCCGCCAGTGGGTCGCTTTCGCGCTCCAGGCGCTCCTGCTCGCGGCGCAGGCGATGGAGGCTTTCCAGCCTGCCGGCATCGATCTCTCCGGTTTCCACTCCGGCCGCCACGGCGCATCCCGGCTCGCCCTGGTGCCGGCAATCACGGAAGCGGCAGTGGACGGCCAGTTCCGAGATTTCCGCAAACGTCTGCTGTACTGCCGCCTCCCCGGCCCAAAGCTGCACCTCACGCAGTCCCGGTGTATCGATCAGCAGCACGCCGGAGGATAGACGCAGTAAACGACGGTCGGTCGTGGCGTGCCTGCCCTTGCCGTCGCCCTCGCGGATGTCGCGGGTCGCGCGCAGATCGCTGCCGCCCAGCGCATTGGTCAAGGTGGATTTGCCCACGCCGGAGGAGCCGAGCAGGACCACGGTTTCGCCGGCAGCCAGCAGCGAGCACAGCTCTCGCAAGCCTTGGCCGGTCTTGTTGCTGATGCAGAGAACAGGGAAGCCCAAGGCGCATTGCTCGGCCTCGCCCACGAAGGGCGCGGTGTCCTCCACGAGATCGCTCTTGGTAAGGACGATGACCGGCGTGGCGCCGCTCTCCCATACAAGGGTCAGGTATCGCTCCAGCCGGCGCACACTGAAGTCTTGATTCATTGACGTGACCAAGACCACGCGGTCCACATTGGCAGCCAGTATTTGCGCCGACTGCTGACGTCCGGCATGCTTGCGCGCAATGGCGGTGCGCCGCTCAAGAATGCTTTCCACCACGTAGCGGCTGTCGCCCGTGGCTTCCGCCAGCACCCAGTCGCCGACCGCTGGTGGAAAGCAAGGATGGGTGCGCAACCGTCCTCGAGGCATCGCGAAGACTTCGCGGTCGCCGTCGTGGACCAGGAAAAGATCGGCGCCCTCGGAGACAACGCGGCAAGGGCGTAAGTGCGTACCTTGGAGTTGAGCCTGGAAGAAGGCGCTCCAGCCTATCGACTGCAATGTCATGTGAGCCACCTCAGGGAGCTTTCGTGTTGGGTTACACGTATCGCGACGAGGCCGCGAACCATGCGGCGCGTGCCGCGGGGGCTTCTAGAAGGTGAAGCGCGAGATGGCGGTCATAGGCAGCTCCAATGTCGCCGGGTACGCTGTCAAGAATAGGAAGATGGGCCGCTCGAAGTCAAGGGCGCAAATGCCCACTTACCGGCCCAACCGCGTTTGCGGCTTATACTCCGGCGCTCTGGTCGGCGGCCTGGAGCGTTTGCGAGACGGTCTTGGCGTAATCTTTCAGGCGGTCAAGTGAGGTTTGCAACGCAGCTGCTTTGTCATGCAGCCCGCGGGCGCGGGCAATGGCCATGACGGCTCCGGCTTCCATGTTCAACCGCTCCAGGGCGCTGAGCAGGTAGCCCAGAGCATCAGCGTGCGGCTTCCACAAGTAGGCCGAATTGGCTTTCTGATTGTACTCATCCACTTCCACGATCATCCGTGAAAGATAAGCCACAATCGTCATGGTCAGGGCGGCGTAATCGGCGCGAAAGCTTTTTTCGCCCTGGTAGTCGGCTTTGTAGGCCTCCACTTCAGTGGGAGAGAGCGTGATCCTGGTTTTTTTCACCGGCACCACATGGGCCAGCTTGGGATCGGCAGAGCGCACATGTTCCTTGATGGATTCACGGGCACTGTGGATCTTGCCCTCCTGCACCGCATTCTGCACTGCCTGTGACGGCGGGACGGCAAGCACCTCTGCTTTGATCGTCTGCGGCGATACCGCTGCGGGCCGCGCTGCAACTGGAGCGCTGCTTGCCGCGGGAGCAGCAGGGGCCGGCGCCGCTTGCGGTGGAGCGGGAGCAGGCGTGGCGCCTTCAGGAGCCGTCGGAATCGCGGGGCGAGGACCAGCCGGCGGAGCTGTCCCGGTGGTGCGCGACGGGCGCTTGTTGTCCACCGCCTTCTTAAACTTTGAGACTTTGCGGAACTCGTCCTGGGCGTACTGATAATCTTCCGCCAGGATTTCGTCGGTAGCCACTTCCGTGAGCTGCTTGACGGTGATATCGCCCTCCACGCGAGAGAGGATGCTGCCGCCTTCACGCTGCACGTTCTCAGCGAACGTCTTGATCTGTTTGGCGGCGTCGTGGAAGAGATCGTCAAATTTCCGCCCGAACATGTCATTCCATACGGCCACGTGCGAAAGCCCGTTGGGATGATAGAACGACCTGCCCAGTGATTGTTTCAACTCGCGCACGCGCTGCACGATGTTGGAGTCCATGATCTGATCGAAATGTCGGAATTCCTCCAGCTCTTGATAGAGGTATTCAAATTCTGAGAGGAGCTGCATGTGCTCCTGCGGCATCTCGCCATACTCCAGGTCGGCCAGGGCGCGGTAAAGGGTACCCTGGAAGCCCAGCGCTGCCTGGGAAACAAAGAAGTACGAGCTGTCCACCTCGGGACGCTGCCAGGCGGAAGGGCCATTGTCGCTCACGGGCGGATTGCGGAACATGAACGTGATCACGCAATCCATCTTGTCGCGGTCGCCGGAGCGTAGGGAAGCCTTGTCGGTGTAGTAGCGCAGCAGGGCGTGCGCCAGGTCGAATCCCTGGGTTGCTTTGAGGGTGTCGCGCACCACCGGCGGCGTCATGGCCAGGTCCAGCACGTCCAGCCAATTCTTGAGAGCGTCAATGGTCTGGGTGATGTTTTCCGGCTGCGCCGCCTTGTCTGCTGCAGCGGGCACGGGCACGGCATGGCCGAGACTCTTTTCCAAGAGGCTGACGTAAAAGCTGTTGACCGCAGTGAGGTCTTGTAGCTCCCTTTGGGAGTCAGATCGCACAGTTAACTCCTGGCAATAGTTCCGCCCGGGGGGTTGAGAGCCGGAATTTTCGGGTAGTGTAAACCAGCTTCTCCTCAGAGACAAACGCAAATGAGGTACCAGGGAAGACACTCCCTGGCAAAACCCGGCAATTTCGGCTATTTTACCCTATTGAAGCCAAAGTTACGGAAGGTCAAGGGCCTTATTTTCCGCTCAACAGCAGCTTGGCGATGGTCTGCAGCTGCATATTGGAGGTTCCCTCGTAGATCTTGCCGATCTTGGCGTCGCGGAAATATTTTTCGGCTGGGCAGTCCTTGGTGAAGCCGTAGCCGCCGAAAATCTCCAGCGAAAGCGAAGCCACGCGCTCCGCCACCTGCGACGCAAACAGTTTGGTCATGGCGGCTTCCTTCACAAAGTTCATGCCTGTGTCTTTCATGCGCGCCGTGTTATAGACCATCAGGCGAGCCGCCTCGATTTCCGTGGCCATTTGCGCCAGTTGGAATTGAATGCCCTGGAACTCCGCGATCGGTTTGCCGAACTGCGTGCGCTCTTGCGCGTACTTCGCCGCGCTCTCCCACGCGCCGCGCGCCAGGCCCAGCATCTGCGCTCCGATTCCGATGCGGCCTTCGTTGAGCGTCTCAATCGCGATCTTGTAGCCCTTGCCGGCTTCGCCCAGGACGTTCTCTTTGGGAACGCGGCAATCTTCCAGAATCAGCTCGCAAGTGGAGGACGCACGAATACCCAGCTTGTCTTCCTTCTTGCCCACGCTGAAGCCAGGGAAACTTTTCTCTACGATGAACGCGGTGATGCCCTTGTATCCCGCAGCAGGATCGATGGTGGCAAACAGGATGAAAACGCCCGACTCCTTCGCGTTGGTGATCCAAAGCTTGCGGCCGTTCAGGATGTATTCGTTGCCTTTTAGCTGGGCGCGCGCCTGCATGGCAAAGGCGTCTGACCCGGAGCCGGCTTCGCTGAGCGCGTAGGCGCCCACGGTGTCGCGCGCCATGCGCGGCAGGTAGCGCTTCTTCTGCTCGTCCGTGGTCCAGCGCATGAGCGCGTTGTTGACCAGCGTATTCTGCACGTCCACAATCACCCCGGCCGAGGGGTCCACGCGGGAAAGCTCTTCCACTGCCAGGATCGCGTCAAAGAACTTGCCTCCGGCGCCGCCGTATGCTTCAGGGATTTCAATGCCCATCAAACCAAGCTGGAAGAACTGGTCAAGTAGTGTACGGTCGAAAACGCCATGCTCGTCCATCTCGCGCACCTTGGGACGAAGAGCATCATCGGCGAACTGGCGCACGCTTTCCCGGAACAACTGCTCGTCTTCACGCAACGCCGCCAGAGGTTGCGGCGCAAGGTCTTGGGCAATGGTTTGGGACATTACAAGATCCCTTGGAAGTAAAGATGGCAAACAAAAAATTGTATCACCCGGCAGTGTGTCAGTTTGAAAAACTGACGCACTGCCAGTATCAGCGTCTAGCGTTTCGGCACGCCGGGACGCGGGCCCAAGCCCAGGACTTTTAGTCCTGGGTGAGCGAAGCGAATAGCAGACGTCATCGCCGCAGCGATGAACCGCGGTGAGCAAACTGAGCCACGACCCGATCCCGGTGCGGCGCAGTGGACTTGACGCACCTGTCTGCGGGAATTTTTAATGCTTGTCTATGCGCGTAGCCTTCTTAGGTTTGGGAATCATGGGACGGCCGATGGCCGCCAACCTCGTCAAAGCCGGACATGAGGTCACAGTCTGGAACCGCACCCCGAAAGAAGTCCCTGGGGCCGTCACCGCCACCACTGCCGCTGAGGCAGTCAAGGACAAAGAGGCTGTCTGGATTTGCGTATCAGACACCAAGGCCGTTCAAACCGTACTCTGGGGCGCTCAGGGTGCTCATGAAGGACTGAGTAGCGGCACGGTGGTAGTGGACTCCAGCACCATCTCGCCTTCCGCCAGCCTGCAGTTCATGCAAGGCCTGCAAGAGGCGAAGGGCTGCGAATTCCTGGATGCGCCCGTGACCGGCTCCAAGATCGCCGCGGAAAGCGGCCAGTTGATCTTCATGGTGGGCGGAAATCCGGCCAACATCGAGCGCACGGAGCCGCTGTTTCGCGCCATGGGGAAAAAGGTGATCCACATGGGTGACAACGGCAAGGGCCTGGCCGCCAAGCTGGCCCAGAACATGAACATCGTTTTCATTTATGAAGGACTGTGCGAGAGCCTTACCCTGGCCCGCAAACTGGGCGTTCCCGTGGAAAAAATGTTCGAACTGATTGAGGCTTCCATGATCCGCTCCGGCGTGGCCGAGTACAAGAAGCCGTTCATCCTGGCCCAGGATTACACGCCCAACTTTCCGCTCAAGCTCATGCACAAAGACATGCACCTGATGATGGATGCGGCGAAGGAAAACGACGTGAAGCTTCCCGGACTCACCAAGATTGACGAAATCTACGAGGAAGCCAGCCGCGCGGGATTTGACGATCTGGATTACGCCGCCACCATCACGTTGCTGGAAGAAATGGCCGGCTTACGCCAAAAATCAAAGCCTTCGTAAGTTCGAGCGGACCAAATCTCCTTCCGCGCCCAAGCCGCGCAAAATGCTGCAGCGATCTCTCGCTTACTCTTAAACACACAAGCTATAACATCGTACTGCGACTAAGACAAACGCTCTTAGTCGCCGCATTTTTTGCAGCCTTTGTTATGTTCGCGATACACGAGAGATCGTGATTAAAGAATTTAATGTGTGCAAGGCATATCACAGAGGTGATGTGACCGGCACTTCATATACGAAAGCAATAATCAGGATGCGAGTGCGGTGCCGCGCACTTTCAATCTTCAATCTCAACTGAGGTTGGTGGCGGTTGCGTAACTCGCAGATTCCTTCACCAGCCCTGAACCCGGGTGCGATACAGATGTAGGTTGCACGTATCGGCGGCACACCCGGCCCGCGGCAGTCCACGGAACAGAGAGCGCTTTCGGACCCAGCTTGGCGATTCGCCAGGCATATACACCTCTTTGTCCCAAAACTGCCACGAACTTCGCAGCCCAGGCCCTTAGTCGACCGAACCCAGGATTTTCCAGATTCAGGACTTTGTCCACGACCTGCTTTGTTCAGACGAGCAAATGTGCGCGTGATTGACGTGAAGAGAAATACGGATGAGAGAGATTGCGGGCCCGGGAACCCGGAATCTCAAACGCGACATTCTCGAATCTTGCAAAAAGGACGGAAACTTTCGAAATGAGCTCGCAATCCACAAATAGGGCACGACCCTCGTGTACTCCCAAGAACAGAATCGCTCTTTGCCTGATCTTGCTGTTGATCGGGTTGCTTGCCATGGCGGGGACCGCTGTGGCGCAATTGCCGATGCCGGCATCCACTCAGTTTGACATCACTGGTTTTATTCAGGAAGCCACGCTGGATCCCACATGCACCGCCAACGCGCATTGCGGCGGCACCATCTTGGTCAACGGTCACAACGTGATTGTGCCCAAAGAGACTATCGTGATCCTGCCCGCCAATGCTCTGACCTGGCAGGAAGTCTTCGCCCAGGCGCCCGCGCCCTATGGGCTGCTGACCAATCCGCCTTCCAGCGGACTTGCCATGTCGGATCTGCCTGCGCCGTTGGCTACGTACGAAGCACAAGTGATTGGCAACCGCGTGATCACTGGCGGAAATGACCGCTACATCGCGGGTTTGATCTACATCTCGCAGCAAGGTTTGAACATCGGCAGCGGGTTCATCAACTTCATCAACTACGCCACGGGCGAAATGCGCGTGGGCGGCATTCTGGGAAATTCCGCTACCGGCGCGCGCGTGCAAATCAACGATCCGGTGGGACGCTTCGGCCGGGTGGTCTCGCCTGACGTGCGCTTCACTGTAGACCCGGACAATCCGACCATCGCCAGCTCCACCGGCTTCCCCATGTGCGTGCCGCGTGTGGATCCTGCGGCGGTGATCGATCCTCTGTGCCCGCAGACGCAGCGGCCCGGGGCAATCCCTCCTGCAGTCGGCTTTGCTTCGGTGATTCAGACGAACGATCCGGGAGCTTTGCCGGGCGTTCCGCCTGACGCAACGATCCAAGTTCCGTTCGAAGTAGGCGACTGGATCACCTTTGCGGGAACCCTGGTTGCCGATCCTGGCTTTACCGCTGGTCCCACGGCTGGTCCATGGCCGGGCAAGGCGAACACCTACATTTCCGCGCATACCATTTCCAACAACGTTGCCGTGTACACCTGGCCCAACACCAATCCGGCCTATGTGGCGACGGAAGTCACCATCATCGGCACCGGAGGTTTGACGGTCATCGGCGCCGGCGAAGCGGTGATTCGCACACGCTTTGAAGGCATGACCACCGACGTAAACCAGAACGCGGCCCTGCAGCGGAACATTCATCTCTACGGGATCGATCTGAATCCTGGGGACGGTTCTACGACAGACCGTGACTGGGGAACCATCGGCGTGGATCCTGGACCGCCCAACGGCGCGGTCAAAGGCCGTTGGCGCTTCCGCCCGCCGTGCTTGCCCTTCGGCTCAGTTCCAACCAAGCCTGACAAAGACTGCGTGATGAACGCATCTGGCACCTTCCTGCCTCCGACGCGCGAAATGCGTGCCGTAATCGAAGGCGCATGGACCCCGGCAGGCCCGCAAACAACGTATGCCAACGGGATCATCGCCGGGCAGTACCACGCTCCGATTTTGGAGTACATCTTCCCAGAAAACGTGCCCGGTGCGCCCATTGTCGAGAACAACTTCAACTCCATCCCCTTCCTGGCCCAGGGCGGATATACGTCCTCAGCAGGAACACTGGTGGGGCAGCTCAATCCCTGGCCCAGCAACATAGTTCCGGCGCCGTTCTGCGCTGCGCCTACGGCTAGCGCCGGCGGTCCTTATAGCACTGGTTCCGGCGGAACGGTCGCGTTGAACGGCACTTCGGGTGGCACAGGTCCATTCACCTTCGCATGGACGGCAAACGCAGGCACGTTTGACAATGCCGGTGTGTCCAACCCGAACTTCACGGCGCCGCAGACCGCCGTGGGCACAACGGTAAACCTGTCTTTGACTGTAGCCAACGCCTGCGGGAGCTCCACCGCGACCAGCACGGTTGCGGTCAGCGCGGCTTTGGCGCCAACGGTTAATCCCATCGCACCGCAAACCGTGGATTCCGGATCGGGCGGCAGCTTCTCTGTCACGGCCTCTGATCCCAACGTTCCGCCCGCGGTGCCGCTGACCTGGTCGGTAAGCCAGAGCGGTACGCCCGCCCTGCTCAACCTGGCCATCAGCTCCGGCGGAGCCACCTCGGCGAGCGTGACCTTTACCGCGCCGTCCGGTGTGATCACGCCCACGAACATCACCGTCACCGTGACGGCGACGAACACTGCCGGCGTGTCCTCCGCGCCGGTCTCCACCACCGTGACCATCAATCCAGCGGTTGCCTGTAACGCGCCAGTAGCCAATGCCGGCGGTCCGTACACGGTTTCTTCTGGAGGCTCGATTACGCTGAACGGTAGCGCTACCGGGTCAACGCCTCTCACCTTTATCTGGGCGGCGCCTGCTCAAGGCACGATCAACCCGCTGGACGCCGCTACATCGACCTACACGGCGCCCGTGACTCCGGTTCCGTTAGACGTAACGGTGTCACTCACGGCGGCCAACGGCTGCGCTGGCAGTCCGAATACCGCCAGTGCAAATGTCCACGTCAACGCGGCACTGCCGCCGGTGGTCAATCCCGTGGCGGCCATCTCGGTGCCGGTGAATACGTCGAATGTGAGCATGCTGGTCACCGCCATTGATCCCAACGTTCCGGCGCTGACGCCGCTTACCTTCACCGTAACCCAGACTCCGGCCGGAACTCTGCAGTTCCCATCCGCTCTCTGCCCTGGTGGAGTAACGCAAGGAAACTTGTGTGTGACACCTGCGGGGCCAACCTCGGCGAACATAACCTTCAACGCTCCGGCTACACCCACTACGGTGACGCTGAGCTTTACGGCCATCAACGCTGCTGGTGTGGCTTCGGCGCCGGTAACCACTACGGTGACCCTCACCGACGTGTTCAACATCACGGCGGCGGAGTACCGGATCGGCAAGCAGCGGTTGATCGTTAACGTCACGGATCTTACCGTGGACCCAACCATCCAGATCTTCCTGCAGCCTTACCGCTGCGAAGTCAACGCGGCGCCTTGCGCTCCGAACGCTCAAGGCATCTGGATGTATAACCCTGACCCGGCAGCTGGCGGAGTCGGCAACCTCTTCACCGGCGGCGCTGGTGGCCTCTACATCATCGACGTTGTAGGAGCGCCGAAGCCGGCCTGCAACCTCAATGCAAACTACGCGACCCCGTGCGGTACGGTGTCCATCAGTGCGGTGTCCTCGAAGGGTGGGGCGGCATCGTCCGCGCTCACCAGGATCCGCCAGTAAGGACAGTTCCGGCGGTCGAAGAGCACTCGCTGCTCTTCGACCGCAAGGGGGAAACGTTTCAGGCAAGCGGGCCGCGCCGTTGCTCGTTGCTGGCCCGCAAACTTTTGTGGAGCGCAGACCACACTCGCCTCGTGCCTTCGGCCGGGGCGAGTTTTTTTTTGCCGATCGCTGCCCTAGTCTCCTGGACCCGCCACCGAATCTCTCCATGGATTTTCCACCTAGTTTCTTTTGTGATCACGAATGCAAAGGCGGGACTACACATGTGATCAGAAGAATTAATGTGGGTAAGGCATATCACGCACATGAGTTGGACTGCCCTTTTATAACAGCGAGAGAAAGCGGCGCCACCAATTGATGAGGAGTTTTTGGATGAGACAAGTGTTTGTTGCACCAAGTGTCGCCGGCTTGTATCAGGTTGAAAATACGGCAGGGTCTTGTCCGTGAAGTTTGTGATCTTAATCACGCAGGAGCGTGATGAGGGACACAGCAGGACCTTCTCTGGTCTGTCACAGTATGCGACCAAGTTAGACAGATAAACCTGTTTTAGAAAGTGCCCAGAAGTAAAGCGCCACTGAGAACTCACGGCTGATTTTACCTCCGCGATCCCTTGGCGGTGCTGGTGCCCCAGGAACACAAGAAATAAGAAACGCGCCTGCACGTGCAGTGGTTTGTTTTCCGGGTTCGGCTGCAACGTGCGTAGGGAAGGTGCGATACGCGCTGGAACTTCCGGGGACAGGCAACTGTCCTTGTTCACAGTCGTTGAGCATTCGCACCTCCATGCAAATTTTTCTGAGACGGAGCGACTGCAATGACAACGACGGGAAAGCTGTACTCTACCCCTGCCCCCAAAAAAGCTGAAAAGCATCTTCCGGGGCCCTCGACAAGAAAACTTTTTCTCACCCTCATCGCGGTGATTCTGCTTGTCACCTATGCCGGCGCGCAATTGCCCATGCCGGCCTCCACCCAGTTTGACATCACCGGGTTTATCCAGGAGGCCACGCTGGACTCCAGTTGCACGGCCGATCCGCACTGCGGCGGCACCATCAAGCTCAACGGCCACACGATCATCGTGCCGAAAGAAACGATCGTGATATTCCCGGCCAATGCGCTGACCTGGCAGGAAATCTTTGCTCAGGCACCGGCGCCGTATGGTCTGCTGACGAACCCACCTTCCACTGGCTTGGCCAGAGCCGATTTGCCGGCGCCTTTGACCACGTATGAAGCGCAAGCGGTGGGCAACCGTGTCCTTGGCGGCCCCGCGGGCGCTGACTTGTACATCGCCGGTTTGATCTATATCTCGCAGCAAGGCCTGAACACGGGCAGCGGGTTCATCAACTACATCAACTACGCCGCGGGCGAAATGCGCGTTGGCGGCGCCTTGGGAAATCCCACCGACGGCGCGCGCGTTCGCATCAACGATCCGGCGGGCCGCTTTGGGCGGGTCATGTCGCCGGACGTGCGCTTCACCGTAGACCCGGACAATCCGACCATCGCCAGTTCCACAGGATTCCCCATGTGTTTCCCGCGGGTCGATCCTGCGACGGCGGTGGATCCTTTGTGCCCGCAGAGTCAGCGCCCGGCGGCTGTAGCCCCCGCAGTCGGCTTTGCCTCCGTGATTCAGACGAATGATCCTGGTGCGCTGCCAGGTGTTCCGCCCGATGCAACCATTCAGGCGCCGTTCGAAGTAGGAGACTGGATCACTTTTTCGGGCACGCTGGTGCAAGATGGGTTAACGCCTACGGCAGGGCCGTTCCCCGGAACCGCCAACACCTACATCTCCGCGCACACCATTTCCAACAACGTGGCCGTGTTCACCTGGCCCAACACCAATCCCGCCTACGTCTCTATCGAGACGACCCTGATCGGTACCGGGGGGTTGATCGTGCTGGGTGCTGGAGAAGCCGTCATCCGCACTCGTTTTGAGGGCATGATGACCGATGTAAACCAAAACGCGGCGTTGCAGCGGATCATCCACCTGTACGGCGTCGACCTGAGCCCGTTCGATGGCTCGACGACGGACCGCGATTTTGGCACGATCGGCGTAGATCCTGGCCCGCCGAACGGCGCCAACAAGGGACGTTGGCGTTTCCGTCCGCCGTGCCTGCCCTTCGGCACAATTCCCACCAAGCCGGACAAAGACTGCGTGATGAACGCGGCCGGCACCTTCCTGCCTCCGCCGCGCGAAGTGCGCGCGGTGATTGAAGGCGCGTGGATCCCGGGACAGACAACCACCTATGCCAACGGGATCATTGCCGGTCAATACCATGCTCCGATTTCGGAGTACATCTTCCCGGAGAATATTCCCGGCACACCGATTGTTGCTAATAACTTTGAAGCCATACTTTTCCTGACCCAGGGCGGATATACATCATCGGCGGGGACGTTGGTGGGCCAACTCAACCCCTGGCCTGGTCTCTTCCCGCCGCCGGTGGGTGACGCGCCGCCGGTTGCCAACGCAGGTGGTCCGTACACCGTCGGTTCCGGCGGAACCATCGGACTAAGCGGCACCACCACAGCCGGCACGGCGCCATTTACGTACCAGTGGACGGCAAGCGCAGGAACTTTCGACAATGCAACCCTGGCCAACCCGAACTATACGGCGCCACAAACCGCCTCGGGAACAACAGTTAACCTGTCATTCACGGCAACCAATGCCTTCGGGACCTCAACGGCGAACACGACCGTAACTGTCAATGCCGCATTGGCTCCCGTGGTGAACCCGATCGCGCCCACCTCGGTCACTTCAGGCGACGCGGGCACCATCACCGTAACCGCATCTGATCCCAACACGCCGCCGTCTGTGCCGCTCACCTGGACCGTGAGCCAGACGGGCAATCCTCCGCTGATCAATCTGGCGATCAATCCCAGCGGACCTGCCAGCGGAGTGATCACTTACACCTCCAAGTCCGGTGTGAGCACTCCCACGGACATCACTGTCACCGTTACTGCGAGGAACGCCGCAGGTGTGTCATCAGCGCCGGTCTCCACTACGGTCACCATCAACCCGGCGGGTCCAGTCTGTAACGCGCCTGTCGCCAATGCCGGTGGTCCATACACGGTTGGCGCAGGAGGCTCCATCGTGCTGAGCGGCAGCGCCACTGGATCTCCGGCCATCACTTACTCCTGGACGGCAACTGCCGGCAGCTTTACCTCGGGTAACAATACCGCCACGCCCACCTACAAGGCGCCTGTCGTCCTGGCGCCAACAGCGGTCACGGTGTCACTGACGGCAACGAACAAGTGCGGCCCCGGCGGCACGAACATCTCGAATACCGCGAGCTCCACGGTAACGGTGAACGCAGCGCTGCCTCCCACGGTGAATCCCGTGACGGCGGTTTCAGTGTTCTCCGGCGCCGCGGGCAGCATCAACGTAACCGGTTCCGATCCCAATGTTCCCGCCATGGTGCCATTGACCTGGACGGTGTCCCAGACCGGAGCCCCGGCCCTGCTTAACCTGATAATTACCTCGACTGGATCGACGACGGCAAGGATCAACTTCACTGCTCCGACCCTGCCGGTTGGCCAGGTGACGCCCGCGGTGATCACGTTGACCATCACGGCCAGGAACACGGCTCCTTTGAACTCGGCGCCGATCACCACTACGGTCACCGTCAACCCGTTGCCTGATGTCATCGCCATTACGTCCGCGGAGTACAGGACCGGCAAGCAACGGCTGATCATCAACGCAACTTCGTCGGTTGTCAGCCCCAACGTGGTCCTGAAACTGCAGCCTTACTTGACAGCGACAGGAACCATCTACAATCCCGATCCCGCAGCCGGCGGCTTGGGCAATGTCTTCACCAACACCGGGGGTGGACTCTACCTCTTGGACATCAGTGGAGCACCGCGGCCGGCCTGTGGCAATGCGGCTGGGTATCAAACCCCGTGCCCGTCAACGCCGCTGGACGTGAAGTCCAACCTGAACGGAGATAGCGGACCGTTCGGGCTGACCCGCATCCGCCAGTGAGAAAAGCAACACCAGGGACTGCCGAGCCATTCGGCTCGGCAGTCCTCTCTTCGCTGCGCAGATTAGAACCATCTTCTAGTTGCAGCGCAGCCGCAACCCGGTACTTTCAGGTTTCAGTTCTGGGGTGCCGGCTTTTTTTGCGGGGCAACTACATGCCACGGTCAAAAGGTGCTGCGGAGATGACTCCCCAGATCCTTGTCCAGGAACTCGGGAAGGAGTACACTTGGCGCACTTTTTTGGTCCACAACCACAGCAACACTCTGCCCCGATTCGGCGGGGGCATCGGGCCATACAGGTATAGGTAACGGGAGAAGCGCCACAATCACTTCGGATGGAGTGCCGCAGCCCGCGATTAGCCAGCGAGGCCGCTGAGAGTTAATTCGACCCTGGAACCGCCAGCGGATTTCCTCGCTCACACCAGCACTCGGCAGCGAGTCTAGCGCCTGCCACAACATAGTCTCGTCCAGGAGCTTAAGAAATGAAAATGGTATTGAAGATTGCGGTTCTAACCGCAATTCTGGCCGCAGCGGTCCTGTTGGCATTCGTCCCTCAGGCTTCCGCACAAGATCCGCCGCCCGGTTTGCCCATTCTCTTGGGCACCACCGGCGCATGCAACAACGTCAACCAAGGTGGTCCTTGCACTGAAACCAGCACACTAGTGCAGATCGATCCGACGAACGGCGCCCTTGTCCGGGTGATCGGTCCCGTGGGCTATACCGTCAACGGGCTGGCCTGGGACTCCACCACCGACAAGCTGTACGCTACTACCGCCATCGGAGACGTGGTCTTCCATGGCCTGATCACTATCGACCCGAACACCGGCCAGGGTACCCCCGTGAATGCAAGCGTCGTCAATTTCGGGCTGGCGGGTGCCGCTTCTCCAGTCCACTCCATTACTTTTGATTCCAGTGGGAACGCCGTGGGGTGGTATGACGAGTTTCCGCCGCCGGTGGGAGTTACCGATACTTTCGTCACGATCAACAAAGCCACCGGCATCGCCACTGAGCATGACAACACTGGGATCAACACAGGCCAGAACGGGGTCGCGTTCGCCAAGCATGATCTGCTGTGGAACATCGACAGTCCCAAGTTTGTGGGCAGTGTCATCACGCAAACGGCCTACCTGCTCGATCCAACGAATGGACAGCCGATGGATTCCCGGGATATCGCTCCGCCAACGCCAGCAGCACTGGGCGATTTCGATCCCGTAGGCAATAAGTACTATGGCCTTAACTTTCAGGCCTTCAGCACCGCTCCTACTTTCCTGGTGCTGATCGACCTGAAAAAAGGAACGGCGACCACGCTGGGGCAGACGGTAAACGACCTGCATGTGATCGCGTTCGTGAAACACCACATCCTCTGAAGAACCACTAATTATTGCAGCGCAACACAACGCCGGCGCCTCGGGCATCAAGCCTGGGGCGCTACGGCGTTTCGTTTTGGCACAGTTCCTGTCGGCGTTACCCCTTTAACTAAGACCGATGTTCTAGCCGAGTTTTGTTGTGATTAGAAATGAGCTGGTTGCGCGACTTCCAGCGACACGTTCTTTGTTGGAGTTCACACAAAGAAAGCAACCACCACAGGTGTGACAACGCGCACAGACGAATCCAGCTCTGCTTTGTAAACTCCTGGTCATTGGTCGACGGAACATTTTGCATCGGGAAGCTGGCGGCTGATTTTGAGAGACCTGAGGTCTTCCGGCAGCACCAGCTTCACCCGGTCAAATGAAAAGAAAGACCATGCACGACCGGCCTCCGCTCAAGCGGTTGCCGCAGTCGGCGGGTTCCTCAGCAGCAAGCCTATTTCCGCTACACGCTCGCATCCTCAGGCGGAACAGGTAAGACAAACACAACAACCGGTCGTTGCGGTGACAAGAGTTCCATGTTGTGTCTGTCGGGTATCCATTGGGCCATTTCAAATGTGATCAGAGAAATTAATGTGGGCCGGCTCTATCACGCGGATGGGCTGGGCTGCCCTCATGTAACAGGGGAGAGAAACCAGTGTCACCAGATAAGAGACCTTCGTTTAGTCAGCTTGAAGGTTGGATTAAAAAGTTGCTGTTGGGCAAGGTGTCGCCAGCTCGTATCTGGTTGAAAGTACGACAGGATTTTGTCCGCGAAGTTGTGATCTTAATCACGCAGAGGCGTGATGAGGAACACATCAGGATCAACTCTGGTCTGTCACAGTATGCGACCAAGCTGACGGATGAAACCTGTTCTAGAAGTTCAACGCCTGTGAGTTTCGCAAAGTTGATTTCGGCAACTGAAGCTTGATGGGCGTGGGATCCCAGGGCCCCAAACAAGTAACGCGCCTGCACGCGCAGCAATGTTGATTCCGGGTTCGCTGCAACGTGCTGACGGAAGGTGCGACATTATCAGGCTGGAACTTCCGGGGACATGTAAATGTCCTTGTTCATCAAGCCAGAGCATTCGCACCGCTAGACTTGAATTTTTTCTGAGACGGAGCGATTGCAATGACAACGACGGGAAGGCTACCCTCTACATTTGCCCCAACTACAATTGGAAAGTACCTGACGGGGCCCTCGACAAGAAACTTTTTTCTCACCCTCATCGCGGTGATTCTGCTTGTTAGTTATGCTGGCGCGCAGTTGCCCATGCCGCCCTCAACCCAGTTTGACATTACCGGTTTTATCCAGGAAGCCACGCTGGATTCCACTTGCACCGCCGACGCACACTGTGGCGGCACCATCAAGCTCAATGGCCATACGATTGTCGTGCCCAAGGAAACCATCGTGATTTTCCCGGCCAATGCGCTGACCTGGCAGGAAATTTTTGCTCAGGCTCCGGCGCCTTACGGACTGCTGACAAATCCGCCCTCCACCGGCATGGCTCTGGCTGACCTGCCTGCGCCTTTGAGCACTTATGAAGCGCAAGCGGTGGGCAACCGCGTCCTTGGCGGTCCCGCAGGCGCTGACTTGTACATCGCAGGCCTGATCTATATTTCGCAGCAAGGCCTGAACAGCGGCAACGGGTTCATCAACTTTATCAACTACACCACGGGCGAGATGCGCGTAGGCGGTCAGTTGGGGAATCCCGCTGACGGCGCGCGTGTGCGCCTCAACGATCCCGTGGGGCGCTATGGACGGGTGATCTCGCCCGACATACGCTTCACCGTGGACCCGGACAATCCTACGATTACCGGCTCCAGCGGTTTCCCCATGTGCCTTCCGCGCGTGGACCCTGCGATTGCGGTTGATCCCTTGTGCCCGCAGACGCAGCGGCCTGCGGCAATCGCGCCGGCAGTCGGCTTTGCTTCTGTGATTCAGACGAACGATCCTGTCGCGCTGCCGGGTGTTCCACCGGATGCAACCATTCAAGTGCCATTCGAGGTAGGTGATTGGATCAGCTTCGCGGGAACCCTGGTGCAAGACGGATTGACGCCCACGGCCGGGCCATGGCCGGGAACCGCCAACACCTATATCTCCGCGCACACCATCACCAACAACGTGGCCATCTTCACCTGGCCGAACACCAATCCTGCCTACACGCGCACGGATGTGACCATCATCGGCACCGGAGGCTTGATCGTGCTGGGCGTGGGCGAAGCGGTCATCCGCACACGCTTTGAGGGCATGATGACGGATGTGAATCCGAACCCAGCCCTGCAACGGATCATCCATCTTTATGGCATCGATCTGAATCCGGCGGACGGTTCGACGACGGACCGCGACTGGGGCACCATCGGGGTTGATCCGGGACCGCCTTTGGGCGCCAACAAGGGCCGCTGGCGCTTCCGTCCACCCTGCGATCCTTTCGGGACCATCGAGGCCAAACCTGACAAGAAATGCGTGATGAACCAGTCCGGAACCTTCCTGCCGCCCACGCGCGAAGTAAGGTCGGTGATCGAAGGCGCCTGGACTCCCGGTGGGCCGCAGACCACGTATGCCAATGGGATCATCGCCGGGCAGTACCATGCTCCGATTTTGGAGTACATCTTCCCGGAGAACATTCCCGGCGCACCGATCGTTGAAAACAACTTCAACAGCATTCCCTTCCTGGCCCAGGGCGGATATACCTCGTCCGCGGGCACGCTGGTGGGGCAGCTCAATCCCTGGCCGAGCAACATCATCCCGCCGCCATTCTGCGCGAACATCACGGCCGTCAGCGCCGGTGGTCCATATACAGTGGGTTCCGGCGGAACCATCCCATTGACCAGCACCACGAACGGCACGGGGCCATTTACGTACTCGTGGGTAGCAAGTGCGGGGACGTTTGACAATGCCAGCGTGGCCAACCCGAACTTCACGGCGCCACAAACGGCGGCGGGGACCACGGTGAACTTGTCACTCACTGTGTCGAATGCCTGCTCGTCGGTTCCTGCGACCAGCACGGTAACGGTCAACGCGGCCTTGGCGCCCACCGTCAACCCGATCGCACCCCAGAATGTGATCTCAGGGAACGCCGGCGGCTTCACTGTCAGCGGTTCTGATCCCAACGTTCCGGCGTCTGTGCCGCTTACGTGGTCAGTTTCTCAGACGGGCCCGATCGCCCTGCAAAACCTGGTGATCGCCTCCACGGGAGCTACCACGGCGAGCGTGACGTACAACGCGCCGGCCGGTGTGTTGGTTGCTACCGATGTCACGGTCACGGTGACCGCGACGAACGTGGCAGGTGTGGCATCTGCTCCTGTTTCCACGACGGTAACCATCAATCCAGCCAACAACTGCATCGCGCCTGTGGCCAATGCCGGTGGTCCGTACACGGTTGGCGCCGGAGGCTCGATCTCGCTGAACGGCAGCGCAACCGGGACAACTCCTATCACGTTTGCCTGGGCGCCGCCAGCGCAGGGAACCATCAACCCGCTGAGCAGCCCCACGGCGACTTACACTGCGCCTGTGGTACTGGTGCAAACCGTGGTGCCACTGTCACTCACGGCGACCAACAGCTGCGGCAGCAACACCGCCACCTCGCAAGTAACGGTGAACGCAGCCCTGCCACCCACCATGAACCAGCCGGCGAACGTCTCGGTGTTCTCTGGTGCGGCGGGCAGCTTCACGATCAGCGGCTCGGATCCCAATGTGCCTCCGCTGGTGCCACTCAGCTTCACGGTGACGCAGAACCCGGCCGGAACTCTGGCCAACCTCACTGTGACTCCAGGCCCCAACCCACCAGGAACCGGAGCAACGGTGACCTTTACGGCTCCTACGCTGCCGGTGAACGTGGCAACCAACACGGTGGTCACGCTGACCATCACGGCGACCAACACGGCTCCTCTGACTTCGGCGGCGGTGACGATGACGGTAACGGTGAAACCGCTGCCCGACCTCATCACCCCCTTGTCGGCGGAATACCGGACTGGCAAGCAGCGTCTGATCGTCACTGCGAGCACGTCCAACGCCGGTGCAACGTTGAAGCTGCAACCCTATCTCACGACGACGGGAAGCACCTACAATCCTGACCCGGCGGCAGGCGGACTCGGTAACACGTTCGTCCTCGTGAACGGCGTCTTGACCGTTGACATCAGCGGCGCCCCGGCTCCGGCCTGCGGCAACCCGGCGGGCTATCAAACGCCTTGCCCGACGGCCCCGCTGGACATCAAGTCCAACATCGGCGGTGATAGCGGGTTCTTTGCGTTGACCCGCATCCGCCAATAACCAACGAATAACCTGGCGGTCGAAGAGCAATCCTCTTCGACCGCCTTCCATCCGACCTCCCCCCAAAGGTTTGGAAGCAATCCCAGATTCAGAGTGCCCCCCAGGTTTCGTGCGACCCAGGTTCGGAGTAACCCCCGAAGGTTTAAGGAGCAAGGAGCTAAGAAGATGAAAACCCTCTGCAGATTAGTGACCCTAACCACGATGCTAGCGGCGGTCCTGGCGATGAGCGTCCAGGTGTCCGCGCAAGATCCGCCGCCCGGCCAGCCCATTCTGTTGGGCACCACCGGTGCATGCTTCAACGCCAATCAAGGCGGCCTTTGCACCCAAACCAGCACGCTGGTGCAGATCGATCCCTCCACCGGCGCACTGATCAAGACGATCGGCCCGGTGGGCTATACCGTCAACGGGCTGGCTTGGGACCCCACCACCGACAAGCTGTACGCTACAACCGCCGCGGGCGATGTGAGCTTCCATGGCCTGATTACCATTGACCCCAATACGGGACAGGGCACGCCCGTGAATCCACTTGCCGTCAATTATGGGCTGGATCCCACTTCTCCTGTCCACTCCATCACCATCGACTCCAATGGCAACGCCGTTGGGTGGTATGACGAGTTCGGATCGGGAGTTACCGATACCTTTGTCACGTTCGATAAATCCACCGGCTTCGCCACCGAGTTCAACAACACCGGGATCAACACCGGCCAGAACGGGCTTGCCTTCGCCAAGCATGACCTGCTGTGGAACATTGATAGTCCCAAGTTTGTAAACGGCGGTTTGACGCAAACGGCCTACCTGCTCGATCCCACGAATGGACATCCGCTGGATGAAAGGGATGTGACTCCACCAACAGCAGCGGCACTGGGCGATTTCGATCCCGTAGGCAATCAGTACTACGGGCTGAACTTCGATACGTCCACCCCCGGGAGCGGGACATACCTGGTGGCGATCAACCTCAAGAAGGGCACCGTGACCACGGTGGGGCAGACGGTAGACGGCCTGCATGTAATCGCGTTCGTGAAACACAAATTGATCTAGGAGCAGAGAAGCGAAGGCAGAAGGTTTGATGCACTCATACGTCACCGAGACGAAAGACAACGATCACCCCGGCGCCGCAACGGGCGGAGCCGGCAACGCGTTCATCAACCATGGGAACGGCACTTTCAGTTGTATTGAACGGAGTGCCGGGACCTTGATTCCGCCAGCGCGGACGCTGGACGAGAAATCAAACCTGAATGCGATAGCGGATACTTTGCGCTCACCCGCATCAGGCAGTAAGGCCTATCCGACAAAGCATCCCCCGAGGAGCTTAAGAATGAAAACACTAATATGGAGATCAGCAACACTAGCCTTAATACTCAGCGCGGCGGTCCTGGTGGGAGTTATTCCCCAGGCGTCCGCACAGACCCCGCCGCCCGGCCAGCCAGTTCTTTTGGGCACCCTCGGTGCGTGCGATAACGTCGTTCAAGGCGGTCCCTGCACCCACACGAGCACACTGGTACAGATTGACCCAGACACCGGAGCACTGGTCAAGACGATCGGTCCGGTGGGTTTTACGGTCAACGGCTTGGCTTGGGACATGACGACCAACAAGCTGTACGCCACAACCGCCGTGGGAGATGTGAGTTTCCATGGCCTGATCACCATTGACCCCAATACCGGACAGGGTACACCCGTGAATGCAAGCGTCAACAATTACGGATTGGACGTCACGCCTGGAACCCTGGGTTCTCCCGTCCACTCCATTACCTTCGATTCCAATGGCAACGCCGTTGCGTGGTATGACGAGTTTCCGCCGCCGACGGGAGTCACCGATACCTTCGTGACGATCAATAAAGCCACCGGCATCGCCACCGAGTTCAACAACACCGGGCTCAACACGGGCCAGAACGGGCTCGCCTTCGCCAAGCATGATCTCCTGTGGAACATCGACAGTCCCAAGCTTGTGAACAATGTTGTGACGCAAACGGCCTACCTGCTCGATCCCACGAATGGACATCCGCTGGATGAAAGGGATGTGTCTCCGCCAACGGCAGCAGCCCTGGGCGATTTCAATCCCGTAGGCAATCAGTACTATGGCCTTAAATTTACGGTCTTCAACCCCACGACTTTCCTGGTGGTGATTGACCTGAAAAAAGGAACGGTGACCACGCTAGCGCAAACGGTGGATGACTTGCATGTGATCGCATTCGTCAAACACCTCCCATGAGATCAAAGAAGTAAGGATTAGATTGATGCAGTTTTACCTCCAGACCCAATTAACCCCAAGGGCTGCCGAGTCAAAGCAACTCGGCGGTCCCCTCCCATGGGCTCACCAGACCACCAGGGCCGGGAAAGAGAGGTCATCGAAGCCGGTCATGGATTGACACTCGACACGCATGGAGCGACTCAAATGGGGCACAGAAATGCTGGCTTTATTGTTCCGGAATGCGCTTCCAGAGCGCGGCTCGCAGAGTCCGGCTTAGTGGGTTTCGCCACCGGCAGATTACATCGTGAGAAAGTTAGTTTTTTGCGCCTGGCTGGTCCAACCATTGAAATTAACGCCGCACCCGTGACGCGGGTCACATACAACTGCGACCTCACACTGATAATGTGCCGCTACTCAACAAGCTTGAACACTGAACTTGTTGCAAGCTCCTCTTCCGGGGAGATTCGACTTGATTTCGAACGAGTCTCAGCGGCACGTAACCTGCCTGGAAGAACTCCAAAAGAAGAAGTTGCGCGGCTGCGCGAATTGCCAGCCGCAAGCAGGGCCCCATCGCGGGTCAAGGGAACAAGTACGTGCGGGGTTCGTACAGCAGCCCCTGGATTAGATACGCGAAACCACCGGTCAGGCAGCGAGAAAATCAAAGCCGGCCAATACAACAACAGTCGACACTTTAAGGAGCGCAGCCAATATGAAGCACAGAGAAGATGGTTTTTTCCTTCCGGAAACCGCCTCTCGGGCCCGTATCAGAGAGGCAGAGAACGCACGCAAGAACCGGCAAGAAATTGTTAAGGCCTACTCACAAGGCCAGGTAACACGCCGTGACCTGATCAAGTGGGGTCTGATCACCACGGGCGGACTTCTGGCGCCCATCCATGGCCTGAACCCGTTCGTCAAAAGCGCCTACGGCAGCATTCCCACGGGCGCGAATCCCAGCCCGCTGTTTGGGGCACAGCCATTTACACAAGCCATGCCGCGGTTTGATTTGCTGGCGCGGCTGCCGTTTGGTGGGCGCCAGACGCTGAGTCCCACGCCGACGGCCCAGGCCAACACCACGTTGCAGCCGGTCGACCCGCTTTTGGGTGGCGGCTTCGGCCCCATTGAAGGCCGTCCTCCGGGACCGGTGTGGGCGCACCAGGCGTTCACCCAGTTCCCGCCGCAGATTGCCATCGAAGCCACGCAGCAGGGTAACAAGGGACCCAATACCACGTACAATCCCGGCGTTGCCTCAAACTTTAACTCCGGCATCAATCCGGCGACGCCGATTCCGCTGACCTTCCACCCGAACTTTCCCATCCAGGCCGAGAACTCGGTGTGGACCTTCAACGGAACAGTCCCGCCCAAGCTGGCTATGGGCCGCTATGGCGAACCGATCCTGTTCCGTCACCACAACGGCTTGCCGGCTGACGTGACGCTGAACAACGGCTTCGGCCGCAATACCATCAGCACCCACGAGCACAACGGCCATCATGGCGCGGAGAATGACGGCTTTACCGGCGCCTTCTTCTTCCCCAACCAGTTCTATGACTATCACTGGCCGATCAAGCACGCGGGATTCACCAGCATCAACACCGGAGCGACCGATCCCAGGTGCGGAGCGCCCGATGGCAACGGCGGCATCACCAAGCTGCCGGGTGATTGGCATGAGACCATGAGCACGCACTGGTTCCACGATCACATGTTCAGCTTTACCTCGCAGAACGTGTACAAGGGCAATGCTGCCATGTTCAACATGTACAGCTCGCTCGATCGCGGGAACGAGGCGCTCAATGACGGTGTGAACCTGCGCCTGCCTTCCGGCAAAAACCTCGACTGGGGAAATCTCGAATATGACGTGAATCTCCTGGTCAACGAGAAAGCCTTTGATGCCACCGGACAGTTGTACTTTGACATCTTTGACTTCGACGGGTTCCTGGGAGACGTGATGTGCGTCAACCTGGCCTACAAGCCGTACTTCGAAGTGGAACACCGCAAGTACCGCTTCCGCATCCTCAACGGCAGCGTCTCGCGCTTCTTCAAGATCTGTTGTGTGGACGCTACAGGCACCGCCGTCCCGATCATTCAGATCGGCAACGACGGCAACCTGCTGCCGAACCCGGTGACCCTCACGCAACTCGATGAGCAGGGCATCGCCGAAAGGTACGACATTGTCATCGACTTTACGGCCAACAGAGCTAAAGTCGGCGACAAATTCTGGCTGGTAAACCTGTGCGAACACCAGGACGGCAAGAAGCCTTCCGCGGACCTGTCCATTGCGGACGCTCTCGCGGGCAAATCCAACGATCCCTGCATCGGCAAGTTCCTGGAGTTCCGTATTGTGCGGAATCCAGCCACTGCCGACAAGAGCGTGGTGCCCAACGTCCTGATTCCGAACCCAGACCTCTCAGCCATCCCGGTGGCACGTACCCGGGTGTTTGAGTTCAACAGTGGAGCTCAGCAGAACCCGAACCTGTTGAACGACCCAAGCTGCTTTGTCACGGGCGCCGGCGGCCAGTCAGGCCCCTGGGGCGTCAAGACCGATAACCAGGGACCCACGTATGACGCTTGCTTCGGCCGCATCTCCGGTGCGCCGCAGTACGGCACGCGCGAGGTGTGGGAACTGCGCAACGGTGGCGGCGGTTGGGACCATCCCATCCACATCCACTTTGAAGAAGGCCAGGTCCTGGCCCGCAACGGCAGCGCCGCCAACGTGCCGGCGTGGGAAAAGGGCCGCAAGGATGTATATCGCCTGCGTCCCAGCGGCAGCGTGACCATTACCATGCAGTTCCGCGATTGGGGCGGCATGTTCATGGAGCATTGCCACAATACCGTGCATGAAGACAACGCCATGCTGGTGCGCTGGGAGACCCAGAATGCGGGAACTCCGTTCCTGTATCCGCTCCCGACGCCGATTCCGACACCGCAGGGCGTTACCTTCCAGCCCGTGAGTGAAATCCTCCCGACCGCGTAAGCGGCCAGGAGTGGACCATAACCATACCGGCGGGCCGCCAAAACCAGGGCGGCTCGCCGGGATGCCCATCAACAAAAATGGGCCATCAGGCTAGAAAGGAGCACCATCATGCGACGGAAGACTTGGGCGGCAGCAGCCACGTTCCTGGCGGCAGCGACCATTGTGTTGTGCATGCGCCCGGCGCAGGCCGACTCGCGCTGGGGCGCCAATTATTTCCCCAACGTTGAGTTGACCGACCAGAACGGCGAAAAGCACCATTTTTATGACGATCTGCTCAAGGGCAAGATCGTGGTCATTGAACAGTTCTATACCCACTGCATTGATATCTGTCCGCTGGAAACCGCGCGCCTGGCCCAGGTGCAGAAAATGCTGGGCGACCGTGTGGGCAAAGACATCTTTTTCTATTCCATCAGCATTGATCCAAAGCGCGACACTCCGGAAGTAATGAAAGCCTACGCGGAGACGTATCACGTTGGCCCCGGCTGGCTTTTTCTCACCGGCAAGAAAGAAGACATCGACTTAATCAATAAGAAGCTTGGCTTTCAAGACCCGCAACCGGGCGACCGTGACGGTCATTCGCCCCACCTGCTGATTGGCAATGAAGCCGCCGGGATGTGGCAGCGCAACAACGCGCTGGACAACCCGCGCTATATGGCGGTGATGATCGGCGATTGGATGAACAGTTGGCGCAGCGCCAAGCCCATGACCACCGGCACGAGCTATACCGAAGCCGGCGCGATCAAGGGCTATGATTCGGGCAAGTACCTGTTCTTTACCCAGTGCGCGCCCTGCCACACCATCGGCGAGGGCGAATCCATCGGGCCGGACTTGCGCGGCGTCACCAAGGTCCGCGACCCCAAGTGGCTCCGCAAAATCGTGCAGACCCCAGAGGACTTGCTGGACAAGGGTGATCCCCTGGCCACAGCCATGCTTGCCAAGTACAAGAACGTGCGTATGCCCAATCTGCATTTCGATGAGGAAGCCACGGACGCGCTGATCGGCTACATGGACCGGCAGAGCGCCGCGGTCACAGCGAAACAGATGAAGGAGGAGCGATCGCAATAATTTTGCTTCCGTCCCGCCCCTTTGGTTTTCTGCGGGGCTGAAGACAGGATGGATGTTGTGGAGCGCAGCCAACGCTGGCGCTCCGGGACTTGTCCCCCGGAGCGCCGCGGCTTTTTTGGCGGACTTGATACAATCACAGTCGTGACGCCGGATAACGCAGCTACGCGCCAGCCTGCCCCGCGCCGCCGCAACGGCTTGCTCTGGGCGGGAGGG
Source organism: Candidatus Angelobacter sp. (assembly GCA_036380095.1). GTDB lineage: Bacteria > Acidobacteriota > Terriglobia > Terriglobales > Acidobacteriaceae > Angelobacter. The sequence goes on from DASVFK010000250.1 coordinate 77,612, forward strand.
CTTCTCATCGTTGTTGCTTTGCTGAGCAACATACTCTTTTTCCTGCGCCTTCCTGGCCAGGCCATTTTTCCCTGGCTGAACCTGGCGCTGTTCGTGGTTCCCGTGGTCCTGCTGGTGATGGGGCTCAGGCGTGCCATCACCCAGCCGGAGACTTACCGCGGCAAGGCCGGAGGCTGGATTCTGACCGCGCTGTCCGTCTTGTTGCTTGCCTTTGCGGTATTCGCGTTCTACAAGTCGCGCGACATTCCCAATGCCGCCAGCGCTCCCAAAGTCGGGGCCAAAGCGCCTGATTTTGTCCTTCCAGACACCAGCGGCCGGTCCGTGGGACTCAGCGACTTGCTCTCCATGCCGATGGACAACGGCGCGCCACCCAAAGCCGTGCTGTTGGTTTTCTATCGCGGCTACTGGTGACCGTTCTGCAACTCCGAGTTACGGGGCATCGAAAAGCAGTTGGCGGAATTCAGGAACGCCGGCGTCCGGACGGCCGCCATCAGTGTGGATCCGCCGCAAACCTCGGCGGAACTCTGCAAGCGCGCAGGCTACACCTTTACGTTTCTCTCAGATCCCTCGAGGGAAGCTACCCGGCGCTACAACCTGCTCCATCGCGGCGGCGGGCCCGACGGGAGTGACATTGCGCGGCCCGCGGAGTTTCTGGTGGACTCCGCCGGCATAGTTCGCTGGGTGAACTTCGCCGAAGACATTCGCGTTCGCGCCCGGGCACAGGAGATGCTCGCGGCGGCGCAAAGCATCCAGTAACTAAGTCATTTCAGGACTGCGCTGTCCCGCGGGGCGCAGCAGGCATGCATGCCTGCGGGTTCAACACATGATTCATCGAGAGGCTTCGGCCGCGGAGGTAAATCCGATCCTGTGCGGCACGTGTCAGGGCATGACTTTAGTCTGCCGTTAGGCGTACCTAAATTTATTGGCCTTCAGCCCCTGGAATGTTTGCACAGGCTCTCCGGAAGGTGCGTCATAAAAAGCAACATCTCAGGGGTAAAGCCCGCACTCTGTAAGACTGGGAAGGCACGACTAAAGTCATGCCCTGACACGTGTGGAATGAGCAGGGAGTCTTTTCAACACCCTGGTCAGCCCCTGAAGTAAGAGGCTGAGGACACGTCCAAGAAACTACAGGTTGCTGTACTGGACCGTAGCTTTCTTCGGCACCGGTTTCTTTTCGGTAACGTTGTCGTCAATCACGATCTTCTTCGGTCCCTGCGTGCCGGCTGAAGTTGTGCTGGAGGCCTGCACGGCGCCGTCATCGGCAGTCTTGGGTTTTTTTGGCGCGGGCGCTGCAGCAACAGCAGCCTGGCGTGGCGCATGTGACGGGGCCGGCGCAGTTGGCGAAGCGACAACGCTGCCCTTGCCTTCCAGGACCGCGGCTTTTCCTTCAATATAGGACGAGAGGCTGCGCCGGATTCGCGTCAGGTTGGAGAAGTCCTGCGCCAGCGGACCGTATTCTTCTTTCTTGCCGTAAGTTTCAGTGGCCGTCACCAGCGAGTCCAGCGTTTCACAAACCACGCTCAAATCGTCATAGAGTTTAAAGCTGGTTACCACGCTCCCGCGCGAGCTGCGAACTTCGGCGATGAGCGCCGGCAGTGCGCCCGCCAGGTTGCGCTTCAGGGAAACCGCCGTATGCTCTGCTTCCTTGGCGTGCGAATTCTTGCCCATGAACCCCGGCTTGAGCCCGGTCCCCCACTTGTCAGTCCTCAGGTTGGCGATGTCAATCTGTGCGGTTTGCGCCGTCTTTTCCAGATCGGCCAGGGTCGTGTACAAGTCGGGCCGCGCAGCTGCGCTCTTTTGCTGCGCCGCCGCAGCCATGCTCAGGGCGAAAATCGCCAGCACGGCCAGTGAGCTTTTCATTGGGATGGCTCCAGTGGGGGACGTCTTAAATAAGGATATCGCTCCTGCCTTCTCCTGCGCGCGTTACCGATGGGCACTGCCGCTGCGGACCGAGGTAACTGATTTCGGAGCTGATCTTGCGAATCGCAGATTCCTCCGGTTTTCACGCCGCTACGGCCGGCCGCACGCCGCCTTCCAGTCCGATCTTGGCAAACGCCAGGTTCAACGTCTGCTTGCTCAGCAGTTCCAGGAAAGAGCCGACCGACTGCACAATCGTGCTCACGTCGTCGCGGCCTATTCCGGCCTCTTCCAGCTCTGTCATGGAAAGTTGCAGCGTGTGCGGCAGTTCGGCGGCCAACGCCAGTGCTGACTCGCGCAGCGCCGCGCAATTCTGTTCGAAGCGCGCGGTCGCCACAACCGGTTTGAGGGCCGTCCAGTATTCTTCCAGGAATTCCGGCCAGCGTCCCAGGCTGAGGTAGCAAGTGCCCAGGAAGGGCGTGCCCATGGTGCGCTTGATGTCGTCATAGACCCTGCGCGTGGCAGGGGGCGCGCTCTCTTCTTCCACCTGGATCGGCCGCTGGACGCGCGAAACGCTGGACCAATCGTGCTCCGCGGGCCTGCTCTCCCGCGGCACTGTTGTCTCAGGGTTCTCAAAGGCCTGCGCTTGCGCTGCACAAAGCAGCAGCAGTGCGGGATAATTTGCGTAATAGAGATCCACCACCTGCTGCAACTCGTCCACCGCGCCCGCGCTGAAACTCAGCTCCTGCGTGCGTCGCCGCAAGTCCGGGACGGCGAAGTAATTGTGCATCCGCGTATAGGCTTCTGCCCGCAGCCGCCCTGCTGTGGAGAAGAATTCCTGCATTTCCACCACCGGACGCGCCCGCTCCCAGAACCGGCTGAAGTACTCCGGGAAAGAAGCCAGCACCTGGAACATGGTGTTCACGTGCGGCGTGCCGAGAGCTTCCTTGATCTCGAAGTAGATCTGGCTGGTGCGCAAGTCTGCTTCAGCTTCTTTGATCGCGTGCAGCTTGTGCCGCTTCCAGGCCATACCGGTTGGATGAATGCTCCTGCCATTGGGTTGAGCGAATGGCTGCTTGATCTGCGACAGCCGGAACGGGTCAGGCCAATACCTTACGCCGCTCCAACTTTCGTCACTTGCCAGCGGCTGTGACCAAAGGACATGATGGCGCCACCACTGGGCAGCAACAACCGTAACGGAGACATGAAAAGAAAGTTAAAGCAGAATCACACTTGCCGCCACGCACAACCAGCGTTCCCGGCCTGCATCGTACTTGGGTAACGAACCGATGAGAACCGTACTAGCATCCTCCACTGTCCTTGTAACCATCCTTCTTTCTTTGAGTTTTGGCATTGCCTGCGGATACGCAGTGATTGCCGGGATCCTGCACGCAATCGCCTATCGGCCCAAGCCGCAGGAAAACGCTCCAGCAACAGCAGCGATTGCCACCTCGGCCGGCACGCACTAAAGCGCCGCGGCATCCCCGAGCGCCCGCCCCTGTTTCAAGCAGCTTGGAACTGCGAAGAACCCTGCCGTGACCCAGGTTGCGGACTCGCCGGTGCGGCACGAAACATCACTTTCCGCCCACTGTTGCCCCTGCTGCGCATCTAACCCTGCGGGAAAAACGCACCGCGACCATCGCGTACAAGGAGGGAAACAGATGCCATTCATCAACGTCGGCAGAGAAAATTCCGGCAGGATCGAGCTTTACTATGAAGACCACGGCAAGGGCAATCCCGTGGTGCTGATTCACGGCTGGCCCCTGAGTGGGCGTTCCTGGGAGAAGCAGACTCGGGCCCTGGTGGATGCAGGTTACCGCGTTATCACGTACGACCGGCGCGGTTTTGGACACTCCAGCAAACCGGCCATCGGCTACGACTATGAGACTTTTGCTGAAGACTTGCGCCGGCTCATCATCCGTCTCCGCCTGCGCGATGTTACGCTCGTGGGTTTCTCCATGGGCGGCGGTGAGGTGGCGCGCTACTTGGGCAGATACGGGACCAGGGGCGTGAGCAACGCGGTCTTTGTCTCCGCGATTCCGCCATTCCTGTTCAAAACTCACGACAACCCTGAAGGCGTGGAAGGCAGCGTCTTTGAGGGAATCAAGCAAGGGATCGCCGCTGACCGCATGGCGTTTCTCTCGCAGTTTCTTACCAATTTTTACAACGTTGACGTGCTGGGCGGAAGGCTGATCAGCGACCAGGTGGTGCAATTCAGTTGGGCCATCGCCGCCGGCGCATCACCCCGCGGCACGATCGATTGTGTGAACGCCTGGCTGACTGACTTCCGCAAAGACCTCAAGCGCATTGACATTCCCACGCTGGTCATCCACGGCGACTCGGACCGCATTGTCCCACTGGCCGCCAGCGGCAAGCGCACGGCCGAGATGGTCCAACGGGGCAGGCTGGTCGTGGTGGAGGGCGGCCCGCACGGTTTAACCTGGACCCACGCCGACCAAGTCAACCGCGAGCTGTTGAACTTCCTGGGGCAGGAGATCACCAGACGCAAGGTGGCTTGAGCGAAACGCTATTTTTTCTTTGGCATCGACACCGGTTTCGCGAGCGGCTTGACTTCTGCCGGGGGCGCAGGCGGCGCCGGCTTCGCCAGCGCGGCCCTGGCTTTCTCCGGAAGTTTGTCGGCATGGGCTAACAATTGGCTTACCTGCCATATCTGTGCCTGCGTCAGCATCTCGCCGAAGCCCGGCATGCCGGTCATGCGGATTCCGTTGGCAACTTTCCAGTAGGTTTCGCCCACGGGATCGTCGGTGACCATCTCGTCCTTGTTGAACAACTGCGGCGGCAGAGGAAACATGCCTTTGGCCGCCTTGGTGGCGGGCTCCCCCGGCAGGCCGTGGCAGAAAGCACAATTCTCAGTGTAGATGGTTGCGCCCTGTTCCAGCCCGGCTTCATCCGTGGTGCCCTGTGCCTGCTTGGGCGCTTCTTTACCGATGCGAGCAGCCAACGCCATCTTGGCCACTTGGTGCTCAAACGGCATGGGCGGCGCCGACGTTGCCACCGGCGCATAGCCAAGGCGGAAATAACAGAAAGCCCCCACCGCCGGAATCAACAGTCCCAGAATCAGGCCAAAGATGAACTTCTTCATGCGGCTCTCCCTCTGTTCAGGAATTCTGACCATTGATTGTATGCGATGCGCCTCTCTTTCGCGCAAACTCTATCGCAATACGAATCAGGAAGCGCAGCGTTCCCGATCACGGCGATTCCTGGCGGTCTCCCTCAGTTCCTCGTCAGGTAGATCACCGACATAAATGACACGCCTGAAGCGTCCCAGCCCTTCACCGTGATGCGGTGTGTTCCCACGGTCAGCGCCAGCGTGGTGTCTGCCGTACTGGAAGCGGTTTGGTATTTGAGCACGCCGTCCAGGTAGACCTGCGTCGCATTGATCTTGTAGCCGGAGAAAGCCGTCCCCACCACATGCACGGACGAGTTGGTGGTGCTGGTAAAAGTTGGGCTGGTGATGGTTACGTATTGCGCCTTCACCGTGACCGTCTTGCTTGTACTAGAGACCGCGCCCTGATTGTCTGTGACCGTGGCCTTCACAGTGTAGGCGCCGGCGGTTTTGTATTGATGTGCTGCGCTCACACCGTTCACTGTCGCGCTGCCGTCGCCGAAGTTGATGCTGACGCCCGCGATGGAGCCGTCAGGATCGCTCGACCCAGCGGTGGACGCTGTGACCGAGCCTCCCACGAGCAGTGACGTTGCGTTCAGGCTGAGCGCGGCCACCGGAGGCTGGTTGGTCACTGGCACCGTCACGTTCACCTGGCTCATGAAGTTGCGCCCGGAGCTGTCCCAAGCTTTCACAGTCAGGGTATGGGCTCCACCTGAGGCTGCAATGCTCGTATCGAGCGTGGGAGCGTTCCCGGTGTAAGCCAGCACGCCATCCAGGTAGACCTGCATGGTGGTCACTGGATAACCGGAGAAGCCGCTGGCCGTCACGCGTACGGGTGAAGTCACTTGCGCTCCCGCCGCCGGGGCGCTCACGATCACCTCCGGCGGTTTCACCGTGACCGTCTTGCTCATCGAGGAGGTTGCGCCCATGTTGTCGGTAACGGTTGCCGTCACCGTGTAAGCTCCCGCAGCCGAGTATGTGTGCGACGCAGAGGTCCCTGCCATCGCCGTACTGCCGTCACCAAAGTTGATGCTCGTGCCGGCCAGCGTTCCATCGGGATCACTGGAGCCCGCCGCGCTCGCCGAGATGGTTGCCGGCGCGTAGGCCGAGGTCGCCGACAAAGACAACGCTGCCACCGGCGGTTGGTTCGCCGCGGCAGCTATCGTCCACGGCGCGCCCGCGGAGATCTTGTTGGTCATTGAAGGCATGCCGATGGCTTTCACGAACACCGTGTAAGTACCGGAGTCCAGCCCGAACTGCGCCAGGTCCATCGAGGAGACGCCTGCCGCCGCATTTGCCAGCCACATCAGGTTCTGGCCGTCTTGCGAAGCAAACACAGAAAAGTGGTCCACCGTGTTTGCCTGTCCGGTGATGCTCCATGAAACCACGCTTCCTGTCACCTTGGCGCTTACCGTCACGCAGTTGTCAACGCCGCTTTCAAACTCAGAGCCTTCTTCGTAATCGTTCCAGGTGACAAGCTGAATGCCCAGCAACTGGTTCGTGGTGGAGTAATATTTGCCATTTTCTTTGAGCGTCTGCAGCCACGTCTGGCCGCACTGCTGCCCGATCACGCGCCCTGCGCCCCAGGCTGCCAGCGAGTCGTTGAATCCTTTGTAAGCGGAAGCGATGGAATACTTGGCGGGATTGGCCAGCGCGGTCTTGTCGTAATTGTCCAGGTAGGTGATGGCCATCAGGTTGGTGGAGGACACGGTCTCCGGCGCCACCCAGGAGAAGCCGCCGTCGCTTTGCGCGTGCGTGAACGCTCCGGAGTTGCGGAAGACAAGCAGCGGGTTTCCTGCAACGCCGTTGCGCACCCGCGCCCAGTCGATCGCATACTTGGAGTCGTCAATAAAGAAATAAACCACCGGACGGCCGCCCGACCTCTGGTACGCGGGCGAGCCCCAGTAGGTGGTGTTGGCGTAGTTGAGATCGTTGATGGCGCTCTGCGTGATGTCACAGCCCGTGCCGCACCCGGAGAACGAGCCCTGATCGAGCATGATGGCGAAGCTGAAGCCCGGGTGCAGAAGGGCCTGCTGCATGATGTACTGCGTGGTCTGGTCATAAGCCCGGTGCTGAGTGCTGTTGCCCGCGCCGTACCAGTCGATGATCACTCCGTCCAGGCCGCGGCTCACCATGTCATTCACCTGTTTCTGCACCTGCAGCGCGTCGTTGGAGGCGTAGCCCACGTTCATGTGGTTGCTGAAGCCGAACCAGGGCATGAAATGAGCGTAGATCTTTGCCGTCGCTCCTGGATAAAGCGCCGTCCTGAGCGGCACCTTGCTGATATTGCCCGCGCCGATGTTGCCGTCGCTCTGCGTAAGAAAAGAATCGGCCGCGCTGGTGTTGTTCGCGGTTTCCGCGGCAAGCGTAGTTGTCGCCTGGAATTTTGTCGCGGCGGACGCCGGGAGTAAAGAGCAAAGAAAGAATATGATGACTGGAAGGCTGTATTGCTTATGCACGCAAGGGTCCCCTGGGCTTAACGTCGCCTGGGGAGTCGAGAGGTCAAGTCCGTTAGCTGCTGATTTCGTCCATAGGTCTGCGGAACGATTGCTCAGGATTCTAGGGGAGTAACTGCTTGACCCGAATCAGCAGAATCACTTGCTTCACCACGCGAGATGCCTTATGAGTGGTAGGTGAGGAATCGGTCATTGATTCTGAAGGATTTAGAACGTGAACAGAAAGGAGATGCCTGCAACTTATCCACCTGCGACCGGCCCGCGAAAACAACTAAGTTGCACCCGATTGCTTCTAAGCTAACGGCCAAAGGTTGACGTGGCGCCCGCTTGTCCTGAAGAATGGAATAACGGTAGGGGGTAAGCACAAATGAGTGCGCAGCCGAAAATGGACACCACTCCGAAAATCCCGGCGGATATCAACGTAAAGCTGCGGAGTCTGGCCCACGATCTGAGCAATTCGATCGAAACCATCATGCAAGCTTCTTACTTGCTTGCCCAGATGCAGTTGGATGAGAACGCCCGGAAGTGGTCAGACCTGATTGACAAGGCCGGCCGCGACTGCGCACGGATCAACCGCGAAATCCGCGATATCCTCCGCGCCAGCGCCTGAACGCCAGACCCACGCGCAGCGACTGACCGGAGCATGCGCTCCAAGCCTGCCTGCGCCACCCATGCCCACATCGCCGTCGGCACTTCCCCAAATAAATAACCTGCGCCCCGAGGGGGCGCAGGTCGCGTTGCTATCAAGAAATCTTGTGAGGAGGGTTGTTGGAAGCCGCGCACCATCGGCGTCCTGTTACTTTTGCATCTCCTGTTTCTTTTGCTCCTTCATCGCGGCGAATTTCTTCTGCTGCTCCGGAGTGAGAACTGCCATGACTTGTGAATGATAATTCTGGTGGATTTCCTTCATCTTGGTTTGTCTCTGGTCGGCGCTCAACGACGTGTCATCGTGCACGGTCTTGAGCTGCGTGACTTGCTCCTGCAACAGGGGCTTGATTTTGGCTTTTTGTTCATCCGTCAGTTGCAGTTGCGTAGCCAGTTTCTGCAGTCCCTCTTGCACCTTGGCCTTGGTGGCTGGGTCCACGGTGGCGGCCTGGTCTCCCGCGCCTTGGGCGAAAGCCGGCAGACAGCCGATCGCCACAAACACGGCACACACCAGCGCCAGCACTTGTATTTTCCTGCTCATAATGATTTTTCCTCCGTTGAGATGGCCTACATTATTCTGTGACGAAAAGGCGCGTTCGGGGCTTTTGTTGTGAGATGCGCATGTGCGGCTGAGAGGGGCCCCCGAAAAACTACTTAATCCTTCAATGGACGAGTCTTCAATCAGGTCCAGGATTGCAGCGGGTCCACTGGCCCGATACACTTTCGAGCGCGTGAGATTTTATTGAAGGAGCAACCGTATGATTCGCCGCCTTATGGCAACCGGCGTTATGCTGGGATTCACAAGCCTGATTGGCGCCGCCCAGTCGCCCTCTGCCCCGCCCGCGCCCGACGCCCGCAAAGCGGCCATCGCTCGCGACGTGGCGCGCATGGCACGGACCGGCGCCGCATTCGCTCCCAGCTTCTCGCCCGACGGAAAGTGGGTCAGCTTCATCACCAACATCAGCGGCGCGCCTCAGGTGTGGACGGTCCCGGTGGAAGGCGGCTATCCCCGCATGGTAACCAACGGCGACGATCCGGTGGTTTCGCAACAGTGGTCGCCCGCGGGCGACCTGCTCGCCGTGACCATTGCTCCCGGCGGCGGATTGAATTCGCAGGTCTACGTGGTGAAGCCCGACGGTACCGGCATGCGCCTGCTTACTCAGGGCGGCAAAGACAACAACGGCTTTGATGCCTGGACGGACGACGGCGAACAGATCGCCATCGATTCCAGCCGCCTTGATCCCGCCTCACGCGACTCGTTCGTGATCGATTTGGCCACGGGCGACGTTCGGCTGGTGGCCCGCAATCCCGGCGTAGGGAGTATCGAGAACATTTCCCGCGACGGCAGACGCGCGGTGCTCTCTCGCGTGAAGAGTCGCGGTGACAACAACCTCTTTCTGCTCGATCTCGCCTCCGGGAAAGAGACCCTGCTCACCAAACATGAGGGGATTGCCCAGTTCGGCGGCCAGCTTGCACCGGATGGCTCCGCCGTCTACCTCAACGGCAACAAGGACCGCGACCTGTTTGCCCTGGCGCGCATCCGCATCGCGGCTGACGGGACTGCCGGCAACATGGAGGTGCTGGTGGAGCGCCCCGATGCCGAACTCGATGGCGTAGAACTCAATATCCAGGGCACGCTGGCCGCATTGCTGTGGAACGTGAAAGGCCGCGAGGAGCTTTCTTTTTACGACATCGCCAAAGGCAAACACATACCCGGGCCCAAACTTCCCGGAGAGCTGGCGGGCGGAATGGCTTTCTCGCGTGACGGCTCCAAACTGGCGCTGAATGTCTCCGGCGCCACGCAACCCTCTGACCTCTGGATCATGGACGTTAACACCAAACAGTTTCGCCAGCTGACGTTTAGTCCGCATCCAGGAATTGATTTGAACGCGCTGGTGCGGCCGGAGTTGGTCACGTTTCCTTCTTTTGACGGCTTGCAACTCAGCGGCTGGCTCTACAAACCAAAAAACCAACCAGGCCCAGGCGCGTACGTCGTCAGCTTCCACGGTGGCCCGGAAGGACAGGAGCGTCCGGCCTTCCGCAGCGATTATCAGGCGCTGCTGGCGCAGGGCATCGGCGTGTTTGCTCCCAACGTGCGCGGCTCGTCGGGCTTCGGCAAGAAGTTCGTCAACCTGGATAACGGCGAGCTGCGCTTCAACGGAGTAAAGGACATCAAGGCCTGCGTGGACTACCTGGTCAACAATCGTCTGGCCGATCCCAAACGCATCGGCATCACCGGCGGCTCCTATGGCGGATACATGACCATGGCCGGCCTCACCGAATATCCCGATCTTTTTGCCGCTGGGGTCGATCTGTTCGGGATCGTCAACTTCATGACCTTCTTCGAGCACACGCAGCCGTGGATGGCAGCCATCTCCACTATCGAATACGGCGACCCTAAAACGCAGAAAGAGATGCTGGACCGCCTCTCGCCGATCTACAAACTGGACCGCATCAAGGCCGCCACCATGGTGCAGCACGGCGCCAACGACACGAATGTGCCGGTGATCGAGGCGGAACAGATCGTCAACACGCTGAAACAGCGCGGCGTGCCCGTGGAATACATCCTTTTCCCTGACGAAGGCCACGGCTGGCGCAAAACTTCCAACCGAATCCGCTCGATTATGGAAGAAGTAAGTTTCTTCGATGAACATCTGAAGGCAGGGAAGTGACTCTCAGTGCTTGGCCGGTCCCAGAAGAATCTGCAGGCCCGCATAGGCGATGAAGCCCGGTTGATTGCCGGTGGAGCCGGGGATGCCGCGTCCGGCGGCGAAGAGAAGAACGTAATGTTGGGAAAGCTTTTGCCGTCCGCCGATTTGAAACACTGATTCATTCGCGCTGAAGCTAACGGTTGGAACAGAGTGCAGCTCCCCCAGCAGTTCGAGCCGTTTCGTCGCTTCATAGCCCATGGCCAGGCCCAAGATCAGCTCGTTGCCGCCTGTCTGCTGCAAGTTAAAACCGAACTCGGCGTCGGCGCTGAACCTGCCGAAGCTTCTCGAGATTTCCAAGGGAAGCAGCAACTGCATACCGGAGTCCACCAGACGCTGTGGTCCGGGGACGTTGAAACTCATCTGCGGGTAGGTGGAGACGTTGACTCCGTGCTTGTCCTGGCCCAGGAAGCGCCACTTCACGCCGACCTTGCCGTCGCCTGCCTCGCTCTGAATGGTTCCGTGGCTGAAACGGACCAGCAGAGGAATCTCCAGCTTGATCTGGGTGCGGTTTCCCCATCCATAATTGAAGTCGGCGATGGGCAGTTCGGCATCCGTGGCCGTGCGCAACACCTCCGACGTGGCGCCCAGGTTGATCTCCCAGTTGCGGTTGCCGGGCGTCTCAGGATCGTCGGTCCGCAAAGGTGGCCCGCCTTGCGCGAACGCGGCGCCACAGAACTGGACGAGGAGGAAAAACACGCCGGCGTTGAGGAACAACTTCATGCAGAGCTATATCAAGGTCCCAGAATGAAACCACTTATTGAGTATAGAGACTCTGCGCCGGATCAGCCGTGCCCTTTCCAGCGACGTTGTCGCAGGGAGTAACTCAGCAGGTTACCTCAGGACATGCACTGCTCGCTTTTTGCTGCGAAGGTCTTTGCTCTCAAGTAATATGGGGTCAACTGGCCGGAAGACCTATAGTTCCCATTAAGTCGAACAGCTGCTTCGCAGTCTTATGCCCCAAGTTTCAGCAACCGAGCGTGGGCGCAGGAGTTCTCGCGTCCTTGTTTCGCTGCCGCTTGCGGTGTCCGGTCAGAAGAGTGACGGCTCGCATGTAAGCGGATCAGCGGAAACCATATTGGTGAACCGCCACGGCGCGCGCATCCGTTCCACGGTGCCGCTGGAGAACCGCATGGAAGTGCGCGTGGCCATGCTCGCTCCTTATAAATGGAGGGTCGGGCAGGTGGTCTGGGCCGATACGCGCGAAAAGGAATACGGCATCGAGCTGCACCGCCCGGAAAACTTCTGGGGGATTTACTTTCCGCCGGAAGACTGGGAACTGGGTCTGCCCACCATCACTGTCAATCCCAGTGATGAACCCCGTAGCGCGCAGAAGTCATCGCAAGAAACTTCGTCTGAGTCGCAATCGTTGTACGTTCCGGAAGGCGGGACCATCGTGATCCTGCGCGGCCATGCCAGCAACGGCATGCCGTTCCAGGAACGGGACCTCTTGCTCCCCGTGGGCGAGACACATGCCACTATGCTGATAGGCCCCATGGTGGAGTTGGGGACAACGCTGAGCGTGATCTTCAGCAAGAATTGCGTGGAGATGGCCACCGTCTCCGCTGTCTCCCACAGCCGCGAGTACGATCGCTGGCGCATCTGGCTGAACTTCTCCCGCGCCCTGCTGCTGGCGAATACAGGGGCGTGAAGAGGGCAGTTGGCAATTAGCAATTGGCCGTTAGCCATTAGCGCTTCGCGCTGTCCGTGGAAATACCTCCGCGTTCTCCTTCAGCTGCGCTAATTGCTATTCGCCAACTGCCAACTGCCAACTGCCAATTGCCAATTGCCAATTGCTTCTTGCTTTCCCGTATACTCGTCCGTTCGCTTTTCCCAAGGAGCCAATGAATCTGATGAAGCGCCTCTCCGCCCTTTTCCTCGTCGCCGCCCTTTGTCTGGCCGCCGCAGCGCTGCAGCCGACGAAGCCTGACGCCAAGCCCACCTACATCCGCGCCGGCCGATTGTTTGACGCGACTTCAGACAACGTGCGCGAGAACGTGGTGATTGTGGTGCTGGGTGACCGTATCCAGAGCGTGACTGCCGCGAGCGCGACGGCCGTCCCCAGCGGCGCCACAGTGATTGATCTTTCCCGCGCCACGGTCCTGCCCGGCCTTATCGACTGCCACACCCACATGGGCGCGCGCGCCGACCGCTACGACGAGATCTATCGCTTCAAAGATACGCCGTTCAGCCACGCTTTTGCCGCCGTGGTCAACGCGCGCAAGACGCTGGAAGCGGGCTTTACTTCGGTGCGCGACGTGGGATCGCTGCCCTTCCTGGCCGTGGACCTGCGCAACTCCATCAATGAAGGCCTGGTGCCGGGGCCGCGCATCGTGGCCAGCGGTCCGGGCATCTCCATCACCGGCGGCCACGGTGACCTGAACAACTACTCGCCGCAAACGCGTGTGAGCATGTTTCCGGAAGAGCGCAACTTCGGTATTGCCGATGGCGTTGACCAGGTGCGCCACGTGGTGCGTGCCCAGGTGAAGTACAGCGTGGACGTGATCAAGATCCTGGCCACGGGCGGCGTGCTCTCCAAGGGCGATAGCCCAGGTGCGCCACAGTTCACGCTGGAGGAACTAAGGGTAGCGGCGGAAGAAGCGCACATGGCCGGTCGCAAGATTGCCGCGCACGCACATGGCACGCAAGGGATCAAGAACGCGATTCTCGCCGGCATTGATTCCATCGAGCACGCCAGCCTGATCGACGATGAAGGAATCCGCCTGGCCAAAGAACACGGCACCTATCTGGTGATGGACATCTACAACGACGATTACCTTCTCAACAAGGCGGCTGAATTCGGTTTGCCCAAGGAGAACATCGAGAAAGAACGCGCGATCGGCCAGCAGCAGCGTGACAATTTCCAGCGCGCCGTGAAGGCCGGCGCCAAAATGGCCTTCGGCACCGATGCCGGGGTCTATCCCCACGGCGACAACGCCAAACAGTTCTTTTACATGGTGAAGTACGGGATGACTCCGGCGCAGGCCATCCGCGCCGCCACCAGTTCTGCCGCTGACCTTATCGGCCGCAGCAAGGACGTGGGTACCGTCGAGATGGGAAAGTTCGCTGACCTGATCGCCGTGACCGCCGATCCGCTCCAGGACGTGCGCGCGCTCGAAAACGTAGCCTGGGTGATGAAGGGCGGCGTGGTCTATAAGGACACGATCAGTGGGAAACAAGCTCACTGATTATGCGTACGCCGGAACCAGCAGTGTGGGTACCAGGGCAACCAAAACCTTGGCCCATTCCATTGAAGGAGAGGCGGTTGAGAATAGCCCGGCAAAAAGCCGAGTCCAGCGAAGCTGGGATGAGGCGTGCGTGCCGGGTTAGCGTTAACCGCGGTTCAAGTCCCGCTTTAGCGGGACGACTGAGGTCCCCGGTTCAGCCTGCAGGCAAAGGTGTTCAGTCGTCCTGCTGATGCAGGACTCCGATCTTTATTCCCATCTTCCCGGCACTTGTTCGGCGCAAAAGCGCCGAACCATGCCGGACTACTTTCAGCCGTCCCGGCCTCGCCCGGACTCGGTGAATGCACGACTAAAGTCATGCCCGACACGTATCGCGCCAGCGAGCTTTTCCATCAGCCTGTCTGGGCAGGCTGAAAAACAGGGCACACATCCTGACATCGTTGTATTCTTGTTTCCCTATCGTTTTGCAAGGAGGTCCTCATGCGCAGCATGACCGCCATCATTCTCGTTGTTGCTTGTCTGAGCATTCCGTTCGCGGGGCAGGAGAAAGCTCCCCAGCAAAAAACTCCGCCTGCTGCCACTCGCGCTTCGGCTGCAGATGTCCAGGCCTTGCGTGAAGACCTGCAGCGCATGAATGAATTGGTGCGCCAGATGGAATCGAACCTCGCCTTTGTCGACACCACGCAGTCTCCACTCAAGCACCAGTTTCAGCTGGAGATTGACATGTGGCGCACCGTGATCGCCGGCATGGAACGGCGACTGGCGGCCATGTCCCACTGAGATTTTTCGCAGCCTCCAGCCGGGATACAATAAGCGCAACACGACCGCACGGATTCAAGAGCCATCCGGAGAAGGGAACTGTCCGACCAACAACTCACCGTGAGCCATAAGGAATCCAGACCAGAGCTGCGGCGTTGGACCCGCCACAAGATTGACGTTCGCCTGAAAGTGACTTTTCGCGCCGAAAACGGAATGACGTCGGTCTTCGGCCGCGGGAACACCCTAGGCCAGGGCGGGATGGGCGCCTATATTCCGGCAGTGATTCCCTTGGGTGCCTCGGTTTCTCTTGAGGTCAGTTTCCCCTATTCTCCTGCTGAGGTAAGACTCGAGGCGGTGGTGTGCAACGGCGAAGGTTTCCGCTACGGCCTGGAGTTCGTTTCGCTGCGTGACGATGTGAAGAGCGTCATCGTAAACAACTGCAGCACAGCCTCCCTTCTGCCCTAGATGAGCGCTTGGACCAAGTTAGCATTTGCATCCGCTTTGGGTCCCGGTTAAACTCATGCCCACTACGGCTCAATTCCACCAGCCCTCTCTCCAGGTTGAGGAGCGGCGCGTGCACTGCCGCCGTTGATAGAAATTTTGCGGAGACATTCTGCAGATGTTCAAGCGAAGCTGGTCCTGCGTTCTCGCCGTGTGGCTCATGCTGGGAGCGTGCGTAGCGCAAAGCGTGTCCCGCGGCTCCGGTCAGCCGAAGATACGCACGGTGACGGCCTTTCTGCGCATGGACCGCGTGTCCTACCGCGCCCAGGTGGCGGACGCCTTGCGCTTGCTGCGCGCCGCCCAGCAGGAATTCAATAACGCGGGCTATGAAGTGGAGACCATTCGCATCACCACCCAGCCGTTTACCGCCATTGCCCGCGGGCTGAGACGGCCGGACGCCCTGGCGTTTTTCCGCGATTATGACAACATGGCCCAGCAGGAAGGTTTCACGGCGGACATCGGTCCCGCGATGCTGCATGATTCGGACGATCCCGAACAGGCGGAGATGCTGGCCCAGATCATCGCCAACAGCCGCAACCTCAATGGTTTTGTAGTGGTAGCGGACGCCGCCGGCATCCACTGGAACGCCATCCACGAGGCGGCCCGCGTCAACAGATACCTTGCCGATCACACCGACCACGGCGAAGGCAACTTTCGTTTTGCCGCGGCGGCTTTTCCACCGATGAACGCGCCTTTTTTCCCGGTCTCCTATACCCAGGATGCGGGCCACGGGTTCGCCATCGGCATTGAGTCCGCGGGCATCGTCAACCACGCCTTTGCTTCCGCCAACGGCGACCTCAACGTGGCCAGCGATCGGCTGACCACGGTCCTGGGCGCGGAGGCAAAGAGAGTGGAAGAGATTGCACGCAAGCTGGAACGGCAGTATGGATGGAAGTACCAGGGCATCGACATGACGCCGGTCCCCTTGAAAGACGTCTCCATTGGCGCCGCTTTTGAGAGCCTGCTGCAGGCGCCCATGGGTTCGCCTGGGACATTGAGCGTGGCGTATACCATCACCTCCGCCATCCACCGCATTCCGGTGCTGCAGACCGGCTACAGTGGACTGATGCTGCCCGTGATGGAAGATTCAGTGCTCGCGCAGCGATGGGAGGCGGGGCGCATCAACCGCGATTCGCTGCTTTCTTACTCCGCCGTGTGCAGCGCCGGCTTGGACGCGGTCCCGCTCCCGGGAGACGTCCCGGAACAGGTGATCGAGAGCATCATCGCCGATATGGCCAGCCTGGCTTACAAGTGGCGCAAACCTCTTTCCGCCCGGCTTCTTCCCGCTCCGGGAAGAAAAGTGGGCGAGATGACTGACTTCCCCAGCCAGTACCTGATCAATATCAGGATCCGCTAATGCGCTTGGGCTCCCAGCGAAGCGTGTGAACCGCCTTGGCTGAGGGTCTTTGCGTTGCCGAACGGCGCGTTTAGGCGCATTTCGACGACTCTTGCCCTCCGCTTTTCGCAACGTATCTGCGGTTTATCGATTACGGCGACAATGGCCACTCCGCCTTCTTTAGCGCTTCTCGCCGCGCTTTGAATGCCTGTTCCAACCGCCGCGGAATGGAGCAAACCTGGAATCGCTCTGGTTGGAAAGTGGGATCAAAAAAGCGCCGCCTTTTGAGCAGCGCTTTCTCTGATTCGTGTTCATTCACGCAATTCGCGGCTAGTTTTTCATCAAGGCACGTTGCATGGCACGTCATCATTGTCGTGTCCGGCAGCGCAACGGGCCGCGTCAAAGGCATCGAAGGGACGCAGGAATTGCGCGGGTCGGAAGCGGAAGAACGAAGGTCCCGCGGGCACTATCTGGCCCGCTGCATTCACAGTAATGTTAAACGTTGGGCCGAAAGCGTCTGCCGCAGCGTTCAATGTGTCAGGTTGCAAGTCCGGCCATCTTCCTGTATCCAGCCGCTGGAGCAGACTTCCCAACGCAGAAAGTGTCTCAGCCGGACTGAATGAGCAATGCCCCGCGCGATGAACAAAGATCTGACGCAGGAAACGCTCATTGCCCGCCTGGTCCACGGTGTGACGATAGGCATTCTCGTTCTGGTTGGAGACCAGGCCATCACCTTCGGTGTGCATGGACAGGACGGGAATACGGATGTCGCCGTCGAAGACGATGTTTTGCTCCAGGAAACTGACGGAAGCAGGATTGGCTGAGATTCGGGCCGCGTTGTTCAATGTATCGAGATCATCTTCCAGGCTCAGCCCCGCTTCTTTGTAAAGGGCACGGACCTCGGCGGCATTCACGGAATGCTCAAACTGCTCTTTATAGTTCACCCCTGTATTCCAGGAGGGGTTGCCGGCTGCGCGCGCTTCCAGTTCCGCCCGGAACGCGAAAACAAAGATGAAGTCCGGGTTGTTCGCCCACGCTGCCTGATTGGCCAGCTGGGCCGCGAAATCGTTGCGGGCCGGCTCCGGTGCACCGGGATCAAACCACCCAGGAGTGTCGCCCAGTGCTGTGGCCAAGGCCAGCTTGGCCCTGCCTTGCGGCGTTGCCTGCGCTGCATTCAGAATCTGCAGGGAAATGCCAAAATTGACTAGCGGATTGCCGCCAATGTTGACCAACTGGAGCGGGCTGCCCGGAGCCAACAGGGTTTTGAACGCGAAAGCTGAGTCCAGCGCCTGGTTCCAGGTGGCTACGCCGCCGGAGAGCACGCCGCACATCGGCAGTGCCGCGTCAAAGCGGTCAGGGTTTCTCTGGATGAGCCCGGCCGTAATAATTCCGCCAAGGGAATGTCCCCATGCGATGGTGCGCTTGGGTGCTCCGAACGTCGCCTTGAAGATGTCCAGGACCGCAATCTGGTCGAGCAGAGCTTCTTGAATGGCCCAACCTTTGTGCGCGTAGGAGGAACCTGCCAGAGCGAAGCCGTTCCCCAGCAGAGTGGCTCGCGTAAGGGCGTCACCCACATCGCGGGCGGGATTGGAGACGTTCGGCAGCGGTGCTACGTAGCCGTGGCTGTAGAGCAACAAGGTCCCATTCCAGGGCGACGGGACTTCAATCAAATATGTGGCGCCATCAGGAAGCGAACTGGCCACAACAGTGGTTGCCGCCTGGGCCGGAACGGCGGCGAGAGAGAGCAGAAGAACCGCAAATACAAACATCAAGGTGATTCTTCGAGTCATGAACCGCATGGGGAGATCTCCTTGTTGGGGGACTTGGTTACGGCTTGGCGAGAGCAGCACACAGTGCTTACCTCAGAGACATCAAGGAACCTGATCAAGGCTGCGCTGCGGCAGGAAGGGCCGGGCGCACGGCTTGAATGACCACTCATTCACCAGGCCAGGAAGGGCGGTCCGGTAAAGGTGATCTGGAATCGGAGTGGAATTATCTATGACGTCCAGGAACTTGTCAAAGCCGAGAGGGTTGGGTAGTTGGTAGGTTCGTAGCGTAGATTCTTCGCTTCGCTCAGGATTTCGCTTGCAGGCTCCCGCTGCGCCCACGCCCGCAAAGCGGCTCAACTTACCTGATTACCAAATCCCCTCACCACTTCATCCTCTCCCGCGTGGTGGAGATGTGCGCCAGGTGGTGGTTGCCGTGCCAGGAATAAAGTGACAAGAGCCAGTCAGCGGTGTGCACGCCGGATTCAGGATGGTTGAACTTGCGCTGGAAGTCGTCGGGCTTCATCGCTTGCAGCAGGTTGACCCAGCGAATGTGCAGCGACTCCAGCAGGCCCATGGAGACTTCCACGGAGGTCACCTCAGTGTCCTTGAGCCGCGCCCAGGCGCCCTCTTCGTAGGGCTTGATCGTGGGGACGTTCTCGGTCAAAGCAAGCTTGAAACGAATGTAGGCATTCATGTGGCTGTCCGGGACGTGGTGCGCCACCTGCCGCAGCGTCCAGCCGCCCTCGCGATAGGGCATCTCCAACTGCTCCGGACTCAGGCCGCTCAGGGCCTGACGCATCTTGGCCGGTAGAGCGGCGATCTGCTCGATGTGTTTGCTCCGGCTCTCAGGAGTGGGGTCCGCGTCGGGGGTAAAAGGGCCAATCGGATAGCGAGGATCAGGCATAAAACTCTCCAAATTTCGGTGGTTAGGGTCCAGCAACCTACCTTGAAAAATTGCAGTGCCTTAGCCACTTATATTAACAAAATCAAGCACTTAAGGGGAAACCAGCCAGGATGTAAAAATTTCTTGACCTCGATGGCCATTGCCGTATACCGTAAAGCATCCAAAAGGGTAGAGCAGCTTGGCCCGGCAGTATTCTGGTGTATTCAGCCGCTTCGATAAGTTGAATATTTTGAGCAACTCAGATCGTCCCAGCTGCGTCTAAAAGTCGCACACGGGATTCTGGAAACTCCACAACATCTGTTGGCAAGAGCGTGGGCGGTTTGCTGTGTCGAGCCTCGGGGCCCCGGGCGGCGGGTTTGTGACTCGCAACAAAAACAAAATTTTGATTTCATATCAGCTATTTCTTAAGGAGAAAAATACGTCATGCGCTCCAACTTGATCTATGACGCCCTCGACACGGTCAGCAACCGTTATCTGTTGTGCCAGCTCATCTCCAAGGCCACGCGGCAGTTCCACAAGCCGAACACCCGCATCCAGGAAACCATGAACGACGTTCTGATGCGCGTGGGCGATGCGGGACAGGCGGAAGAGGTGATTACCGTTCCCGCACGCGGGCTTGCCGAACCGCAGCGTCGCGCTGCATAATAGTCTTGTCCTGAAATCCCGCTGGGCCTGGTGGCCCGGCGGGTCCTCGGGTTGACCGGGGCCCTAGAAGATCTCGCCTCAGATTCCGGCGTACATCCTCCCTAGATATCGAAAGAACTCCCGTAGGTGACACATGACAATCGCAGAACTAAAAGAAAAAAACATCACTGAGCTTACCAAGATCGCGCGCACCCTCGACCTGCCTGGCGCCAGCGGTCTGCGCAAGCAGGACCTCATCTTCAAAATCCTGCAGGCCCAGAGTGAAAAAGAAGGCCACATTTTTGCGGAAGGTGTGCTGGAAATCCTGCCCGATGGTTACGGCTTCTTGCGTTCGCCGGACTACAACTACCTGCCCGGCCCCGACGACATTTACGTTTCGCCCTCGCAGATTCGCAAATTCGATTTAAAGACCGGCGACACCATCAGCGGCCAGGTGCGCCCGCCCCACGAAGGGGAAAAATATTTCGCCCTGGTGAAGATCGAAGCTGTGAACTTCGAGTCGCCGGAAGAGGCGCGCAACAAGATCCTGTTTGACAACCTCACGCCGCTCTATCCGCAAGAGCGGCTCAAGCTGGAAACCACGCGTGACAACATTACTTCGCGTGTGATGGACCTGCTGGTGCCCGCGGGCAAAGGCCAGCGCGGCCTGATCGTTTCTCCGCCGCGCGCTGGCAAGACCATGATCCTGCAGAACATCGCCAACTCCATCACCACCAACCATCCCGAAGTCGTGCTGATCGTGCTGCTGATCGACGAACGCCCGGAAGAAGTCACGGACATGCAGCGCTCGGTCAAGGGCGAAGTCATCTCCTCGACCTTTGACGAGCCGGCCGCCCGCCACGTGCAGGTGGCGGAGATGGTCATCGAAAAGGCCAAGCGCCTGGTGGAGCATAAGCGCGACGTGGTGATCCTGCTCGACTCGATCACCCGCCTGGCGCGCGCTTACAACACCATCGTTCCGCCCTCGGGCAAAGTGCTCTCTGGCGGCGTGGATTCGAACGCCCTGCAGCGGCCCAAGCGCTTCTTCGGCGCGGCCCGCAACATCGAAGAAGGCGGCTCGCTGACGATCATCGCTACGGCGCTGATTGAAACCGGTTCGCGCATGGACGACGTGATCTTTGAAGAGTTCAAGGGCACCGGCAACATGGAAGTCATCCTGGACCGCAAGCTTTCCGACAAGCGCGTGTTTCCGGCCATCGACATCCAGCGCTCCGGCACCAGAAAAGAAGAGCTGCTGATCGCCAAGGAAGACCTGGCGCGCATCTACGTGCTGCGCCGCGTGTTGAATCCGCTCTCCCCGGTGGAAGCCATGGAACTCCTGATCGACAAGCTGGGCAAGACGCGGGCGAACGCCGAGTTCTTGTCGAATATGAGTTCGATCTAAGCACCGCGCAGTCAGCAATCAGCAGTCAGCGCTCAGCTAGTGCAGATTAGCCGCGAATGAACGCGAATCAACGCGAATCAAATCAGATCGGATCTGATCTGATTCGTTTGCTACAGTGATTGCGCTGATGATGGGTGCGATTCCCGCATCAGCGCAAGCCTCCCGCGCGGACATTCTTCGATCCCTCCCCATTCCCATCCTCTCTTCACAAGTTTCACAAAAGGACATTCCCACATGAATCTCCAGCACTTGAAACTGGAAACAACACGCGAAAACCTGATTTCACGCTTCATCGACTTATTAGCGCCGATTGCTAAAGGGCAACGAGGCCTCATCATTGCGTCTCCACAAACGGGTTACAAACTCATTTTGGAGACCATCGCCAATTCCGTTGCTGTCAATCACCCTGAAGTGGTGGTCATGGTGCTGTTGCTAGATCAACCTGAGGATGAGGCGGCGGCCATGAAGCGCTCTATCAAAGCAGAGGTATTTTTCTCCACGCGTCAGCAACCCGACGCTCGCCATATTCACTTGGCGGAGATGACGATGGAACGAGCCCGGCGTCTGGCGGCGCAGAAACGCGACGTGCTGGTTCTTGTAGACTCGCTGACCCGGCTGGCTCAAGCGTACAGCGAGGTGCTGCCACTTCCTGATAAGACGGAACCGTCTACGTCGAATCCCTATGCCCGGCGGCAGACAAGGCAGTTTTTTGAGGCGACACGCAACTTTGATTCGGTTGGCTCGCTCACGATGGTCGCAGTCGCCGAAATTGAAAACCAAACGCCAGAAGAAACAATGCTTTTGCAGGAGCTGAAAACGACAACCGAGATGCAGATTGTGCTCGAGGAAAGAGTCTTAGACGAAGGGATCTTTCCGGCAGTAAACATTCATCGGTCTGGGAACAAGAACCAAGAGATGTTCATCCCCCTGGAGGATCTGGGGCGGACCTTTGTGCTGCGCAAAGTGCTCGAGGCGCTGTCTCCTGCAGAGGCTGCAAAACTTTTGGGAGGCAAGCTTCTCATGACTCAATCCAACAAACAGTTCCTGGGCAATATGAGTTCGATTTAAGCAATTAGCAATTAGCACTCAGCATTCAGCCAGAAAAGATTAGCCGCGAATGAACGCGAAAAATGCAAATCAAAAATTTGATTCGTGCTCATTCGTGAGATTCGCGGCTTGGTTTTTCTGGCCAATTGCCAATTGCTAGTTGCTAATTGCCGCTCTTCAGCACCTCACCACCTTTTCTGATTCAATCCCCTTCGTCGCGTTGCGTGTATCCACCACCAAATGCGCTTCGTTCACGATCTTCTTGTAGTCATAATCGGAGTGGTCGGTGACGATGAGTACGCAATCGTACCGGCCCAGGTTGTCGAGCGGTGTGCAGGTCATTTGCAGGTTGTATTTGCGACCACGGCCCACGCGAGGAAAATAAGGATCGTTGTAGAAAACCTCTGCGCCGCGCTTTTGTAGCTCTTCAATGATGGTCAGCGAGGGCGACTCGCGCAGGTCGTCGATATCGCGTTTGTAGGCCACGCCCAGCACCAGGACTTTGGCGCCGTTCAGCGCTTTCTTCTGCCGGTTCAGCGCTGACGCGACGGAGTCCACCACGTGGTAAGGCATCGCGGTGTTGACCTCACCGGCCAGTTCGATGAAGCGCGTGTGAAAATCGAACTCCTTCGCTTTCCAAGAGAGATAGAAAGGATCCACGGGGATGCAATGTCCGCCCAGACCCGGGCCGGGATAGAAAGGATGGAATCCAAAAGGCTTGGTGGAAGCGGCGTTGATCACTTCCCAGATGTCGATGCCCATGCGCAGGCTCAACATCTTGAGTTCGTTGACCAGGGCGATGTTCACGCAACGATAGATGTTCTCAAGCAGCTTGGTCATCTCCGCCGCCGCTGGACTTGAGACCGGCACCACGCGGTTGAAGATGGAGTTGTACAGCGCGCCCGCGGCCTGCGACGCTGCCGGACTCAGCCCGCCCACCACTTTGGGGATGTCTTTGCGCGCCACCGTGTCATTGCCCGGGTCTTCGCGCTCGGGTGAAAACGCGACGAGAAAGCTTTTCGCGGGGTCGTCGGCATCGCTGCGCGCCGCTTTCAGCCCCGCGGGATTGCCTTTCTCCAGGATCGGCGTAAGCACTTCCTCCGTGGTGCCGGGATAGGTGGTGCTTTCGAGCACCACCAACTGCCCTGCGCACAAGTACGGAGCTATCGCGCGCGCGGTGTTTTCGATGTAGCTCAAGTCCGGCTCGCGATATTCGTTGAGCGGCGTGGGCACGCAGATGATGATGGCGTCCATCGCAGCGGCCTGGGCGTAGTCGTTGGTGGCGGAGAAGCCCTGGGCGCGCGCCGTGGCGATCTCTGTTTGCGGAATGCGGTAGATATAGGAACGGCAGTTGTTGAGGGCCGCTACTTTTTCCGGGTCGATGTCGAACCCGGTTACGGAGAAGCGTTCCTGGCTGAACAACAGCGCCAGCGGAAGTCCCACATAACCCAGGCCCACAATGCCGACCTTTGCTGTGCGCGCTTCAACCCGAGAAAGAATGCTGGAGAATGATCTGATGGTGGAGCTCATTTTGGTTAGCCGACTTGTCATTTTAGGCAATCTCCGGCGCGGTGCATACCCGGCCATGTCCTAACGTTGCCGGAGCGTACCAACATGGCTATTGGACTCTTTGCGGTGTTTGCTTTAATTTACTGATTCGGCGGGGGTTCCGTTCCAGCCAGGCCTGCTTGAAACACCTTAGGGCAGCGATGCCCGGTGCAAGGGCTGCGGAAAAACTTGTGGTACTCTGTTAGGCAACGAACAGGAAAACAAGCCCTCGCTTGACATCAACGCTGTGGCGCAAAGGCGAAAATCCGTACTGCAGATCTCATACGTCACCATCACTTATCGCAGCGTTGCGATGGCGATGCTGGCCGTGCTCCTGCTTGCCGCGGCGGTCATGTATTTTGCTTTTCCTGACCTCTCCAATCGCTGGGTGGCATCTACTCAGACCAGCATGGGCAAGCTGCTGGAGAAAATGGGTGTTGGGGCGAGCAGCGGGATGCCGCTTCCTGAGCCAGGACCGCAGCAGGCGCACTTCACCAATATCGACGGCAATGTGCGAGTGCGGAAGGCCAATAGCAGCGTGTGGGTGCCCGCCGAATACGGGCTGGCGCTGGACCGGAATGACATTGTGCAGACCTGGTCTCAGGGCATGGCCAAGATCGTACTGGCGGACGGCACCAACTATACGGTCAAGCCGGATTCACTCATCGTGATCCAGGAAAACTCCGTGAACGCTCAGCAGGAAAGCAACGTGGCCGTTCAGGTAAAGACCGGCACCGTGGACCTGGCCACGTCCAACTTCGGCCGGGGCTCCAAGTCTGAAGTGATTGTTTCCGGAGGGGCCACGGCCAACATGAAGCCGGACAGCGCGGCCCAGGTGATGAGTGACTCGCACAATGACCAGATCCTGGTAAAGAAGGGTGGGGCGGACGTCACGCGCGGCTCGCAGACCGTGCCCATGGCCGATTACGACAAGCTCATCATCCCGGCGGACGATTCCAAAGCGATGGTGAAATCCAAGGAAATCCGGCCGCCGTTCCTGATCTCACCGCGGGACAAGGACACCTATCAGGCGGACCCGAAAACCAAAGACGTTTTGCTGACGTGGGGACCGGTGGAGGGAGTACGCGTGTACCGCGTGAGAATGGCCAAGAACAAGTTTTTCGCGGCTCCCCTGGTGGTGGACGTAAAAGACTGGCCGAACCTGGAAATGAAGGTCAAGAACCTTGAGCCCGGCCAGACATACTATTGGCAGGTCCTCTCCGTGGGAGAGGGCGGCAAGGAATCTGTGGCGAGTGAAACCAACGGCTTTACTCTGGCGCTGAAGGGAGACAGCAGCACGGCCATCCTGCTGGAGTTGGAGCCGTTTTCCCAGCACGGGCACGTGATTGAAGTGAAAGGGCGCACCGAGCCCGGGGCGCGGGTCATGGTCAACGGACAGGAGGCCATCACGAACGCAGATGGCACCTTCCGCCACTTTACCAACCCGTTGCCCACCGGGGACAACATGATTACGGTTACGGCACAAAACCAGAAGGGCGGATGGAATACCAAGCCATATACGGTCACCATCCAGTAAAATCCTTATTGCCCCGATTTGTGTTTTGTTCCAAAGTATATTGTCCCCACACAGGTTTTGAGGCAGGACCGCGGCAGCTTCCGTCATCGTGCGGCTGCAGCGGGCAAGAGTTTCGGTGGGTCCCAGGAATTTCAGAAGAAAGAAGCGGGTATGTCGTCATCTAACGGTTTCAAATCAGAGAATTCGCGGATCCACAATCTGCGGTCATTGTTCAGCATGTTTTCCAGCGATCTGGCCATCGACCTGGGAACGGCCAACACGCTGGTATACGCCAAGGGCAAAGGCATCGTGGTGAACGAGCCTTCGATTGTGGCCATCAACAAGAACACCGGTGAAGTGGAGGCCGTGGGCAAAGAAGCCAAGGAGATGCTGGGCCGGACGCCGGGCAACATCGTCGCCATCAAGCCCATGAAAGACGGCGTGATCGCCGATTTCAAGGTCACGGAGAAGATGTTGAACTACTTCATCCAGAAGGCGCACAACCGCAAGATGCTGGTGCATCCGCGGATCGTGATCGGCGTGCCTTCTGAGATCACGCAGGTGGAAAAACGCGCGGTGATGGATTCGGCGTACCGGGCCAAGGCCAGCGAAGTGCACCTGGTGGAGCAGGCCATGGTGGCGGCCATCGGCGCCGGGCTTCCCATCACCGAACCCAGCGGCAACATGGTGGTGGACATCGGCGGCGGCACCACGGACATCGCCGTGATCTCGCTCAGCGGCATCGTCTACTCGCGGTCGGTCCGCATGGCCGGCAACCAGATGGACGAAGCCATCATGAATTACCTCAAGCGCAAGTACAACCTGCTGATCGGCGAGCGTACAGCCGAGCAGATCAAGATTGAGGTAGGCTCCGCGTATCCGCTGGACAAGCCGCTGACCATGGAGATCAAGGGCCGCAACCTGATCGAGGGCGTGCCCAAGACCATCACGATTGACGACAGCGAAATCCGCGAAGCACTTTCCGAGTGCATCAGCACCATCATGAACGCGATCCGTGTCGCCCTGGAGCGGACGCCGCCGGAGTTGAGCGCGGACATCAGTGACCGCGGCATCGTGCTCACCGGCGGAGGCGCTCTGCTCAAGAACCTGGACAAGCGCATCCGCGAGGAAACGGGCCTGCCCGTCTCCATTGCTGACGATCCGTTGGCCAGCGTGGTGCTGGGCACAGGCAAGATGCTGAGCGACTTCAAGCTGTTGCGCAAGATTTCGATTGAATAGAAACACGGGCGGAGCCGGCAGAAACGGCCTCCGCCCATAACCTGACCCTCCTGAACGCGGCCGCATGGAAAATTTCTTCAGCCGGTACAAGAACCCGCTCGTCCTGATGGCGGTGCTGTTCATTCAGGTGATCGCGCTGGCGACGCAGGTGAAGCGCGCGGCGAATCCCAAGGCGCCTAGTGCGGCGGAAGCGCCGCTGATCCGCGTTTGGGCCGTCACCGTAACCGCGCCTGTGGAGCGCGCCTTTGTCTCCACGGGGCACTTCTTTCGCAACACCTGGCACAACTACATCGATCTGCACAACGTGCGCAAACAGAACCTGGAACTGCAGGACGAATTGGCGCGGCTCAAACTGGAGCAGACGCGCCTCAAGGAAGACGCCTGGCAGGCGCAACGGCTGCAAAAGCTGCTGGACTTCAAACAGCATTACGTGGGTGACGTCTTGCCGGCGCAGGTGATCGGCACCAGCGGCAGCGAGCATTCCAGGCTGATTTACATAGACCGCGGTTCGCACGCCGGTCTGCGTCCCGACATGGCGGTGATTACGCCGGACGGCATTGTGGGCAAGGTCAAGGACGTGACCGCCTTCTCCTCTTCGGTCCTTATGATCAACGACCGGGAGAGTGGGGCAGGCGTGATTCTGGAGAAGTCCAGGCGGCAAGGTGTCCTGCGCGGCACGGCCGCGGGTGAACTCAATCTTAGCGACATCATGTCCGACGAAAACATCGAGGCCGGGGAACGGGTGGTGACCAGCGGTGGAGACCGTATCTATCCCAAAGGCCTGGCCGTGGGAACGGTGAGCAACGTTGCTCCCGATCGCGAGGACAGGTCTTTCCTGGACATCAAGATCAAGCCTGCGGTGGACCTGAACCGATTGGAGGAAGTGCTGGTGGTAACGAGCGCTGAGCAGGTTCCGTTCCCGGTGACCGAGCCGGCGCCGCAACGCGCCGCGGACATACTCGCGGAACGATTGCCCAGTGTGCCCAAGTCTGATGCAAAGACCGGAGCAAACGCAGGTAAGCCGGTTCCGGCGGCTAACACAGCGCCCACGGCTGGAGCGCCGAAGAAACCGGAAGCCGCTGGATCGGGACCGGTTGCACCAGGACAGAAAAAGCCTGCGGCCGAGCAGAAGCCTGTAGCCGAGCAGAAGCCTGTAGCCGAGCAGAAGCCTGTAGCCGAGCAGAAGCCTGTAGCCGAGCAGAAGCAAGAGACGCGGCCTCCCGGCGAGCAGAAGAAAGGCGTTGCGCCCGCATCTGCTCCCGCCGTCAAGGCGGGAACGGCAGGCCAGGTGGCCGGAGCGGCCAACCAAGGGCCCACCGGCAACTCTGCTGTTGCAAAACCCAAGCCGGCTGCAACACCTCCTGCGGCCGGAAATGTTCAGCCTGCTGTGAGCCCAGCGGCGCAGAAGCCCAGATCGGCGGCCGCGCCGCCTGTGGTGGAAGGTGCGCAGCCCACTCCAACCCCTGTGTCTCAAAAGCCGAAACCGGCAGCTCAGACCAAGAAACCTGCGGCACAACCAAGCCCTGGTCCGGCAACCGTCCCGCAACCAACTGAAGCCGCGAAACCCGAAAGTGCGCCACCGGCGGCGACTCCAACGGTGAGGCCGCCGCAATGAACGCGATGGTCTCGCTTACTTCGCGGGAAGAGGTGGATGTCCACCACTTTAGCTGGCCGGTGTCCTTGGGGATTCCGGCGCTGGCCATCTTCATTCAGATCTACCTGACCCAGAAGATCCACTTCCTGCAGATTTTTGACATGCCGCTGCTGGTGACCATCTTTTTTGCCGTGGCGCGGCGCCGCCCCATCCCGGGGATGATCACCGGAGCGCTGATTGGGACGGGGCAGGATGTGTTTACCCACCTCCCCATTGGGCTGTACGGGATTGCCAACACCATCATCGGCTACCTGGCGTCGTCCCTGGGCGTGAAGCTGGACGTGGACAATCCCGGTTCGCGCTTCCTCATGACGTTCGGGTTTTTCCTGGTCCATCACCTTACCTACATGATCATCGTCCTGGGCCTGGTGGGGGCCAGCCAGCCGTGGGAGTGGGGGCATACTCTGGTCCGCGCCCTGGCCAATGCGTTCCTTTCAGTGGTGCTGTTCGCGGGGCTGGACAAGTTCAAGCAGCGCATGTGATCGGTAATCCTTCGGTAACCGTTCTTCAGGCCTTTGTCCTACACAACCGGGGGAGAAAATGCGGTACTCTAAATAGAGGGCGAGCAACTCACTTTTCGCAAAAAGTATGCCCGGTCGCGAAGAAAAAATTCCGCAACTCAAACTCACGTTTGTTCAGTACGTCGTCCTGATCATCTTCCTGGTGCTGGCCTATGGCTTGTGGAACCTGCAGGTGAGGAAGAGCGACGAGTACCTGGTGCGTGCCGACCAGAACCGGATCCGCAGCGTTCCCATTCTGGCCCCGCGAGGCAAACTGCTGGACCGCGACGGCCAGGAAATCGTCATCAACTACCCTTCGTTTTCCGCGCTCTTGTTGCGCGACCAGATGCGCGACCTCAGCGCCGACGCGCAGAAGATCGCCGACGGCCTGCACATCCCAGTTCAGGACATTCTGGATAAGATCCACCGCTACCAGCTCGCGCGCAAGCCGGCCTTTGAGCCCATCATCATCAAGGATGACATTACGCCTGACGAGCGCGCGTTTATTGAATCGCACCGCGACGAGTTTCCCGAACTGGAGCCGCTGATGATCCATCGCCGCCTGTATCCCAAAGGCGGATTCATGGCCCACCTGATCGGGTACGTGGGTGAAGTCAGCGAAGACATGCTCAACTCCGAGCGGTTCGAGCTTTATAACAAGGGCGACATCGTGGGCCAGTCCGGCGTGGAGCTCTTTTACAACCACGTGCTCATGGGCAAAGACGGCTCGCGCCGAGTTTACGTGGACAGCCACGGCCGGGAAGTGGGACGTCCCAAAGACGCTATCATTCCTGCTGTTCCCGGGCAGAAGCTCAAGCTGACCATTGACATCGATATACAGAAAGCGGCGGAGCAGGCGCTGGAGGGGAAGAACGGGGCGATTGTGGCGATGGACCCGCGCAGCGGCGAAATCCTGGCCATGGTCAGCCGGCCCACGTTCGATCCCAATGACTTTGCCATTCGGATTTCGGCGAAACAGTGGAGCCAGCTGGTGAACGATCCTGCGCACCCGCTGCTGAACAAGGCCATCCAGGCCCAACTGGCGCCGGGCTCGGTGTTCAAGATTGTCATGTCCGTGGCCGGGACCAATGAAGGTATTGCCCAGAACCTGCACGTGAACTGTGGCGGCGGAGGGACCTTCTATGGCCGGTATTTCAAATGCTGGGTGGTGGCGGAGCACCGCACTCACGGCGCGGTAGACCTGCCTAAAGCGATCTACCAGTCCTGTGATGTGTTTTTCTACACGCTGGCGGAGCGGCTGGGGATCGAGAAAATCGCTAAGTGGGCCACAGCGCTGGGGATCGGCAAGAAAACTGGAATTGATCTGCCCAACGAAGTTACGGGCGTGATGCCGTCAGAGGAGTGGAAGCTCAAGACGTTTCGCCAGAAGTGGTATGCCGGTGAGGCGATATCTGTGGGCATCGGCCAGGGAGCGGTGACGACCTCGCCGATACAACTGGCCCGCACCATCGGCGGCATCGCCATGGGCGGAACGCTTTATCGGCCTCACGTGGTTAACCCCAACGATCTGCCGGAGGAATACCGGCACATCGCCGATTCAGAGATGCCAAACGTTGTACACGTTCCCATCAACCCGCAGAGCTGGATCACGATCACGGACGCCATGGCCGGAGTGGTGAATCCAGGCGGCACGGCTGCGCTCTCTCACATTCAAGGAGTTGATTTTGCGGGGAAGACCGGCAGCGCTCAGGTGATCAGCAATACGCTACGTAAGAGCAAAGCCGGAGGGGGAGGAGAATTCAAAGACAACGGATGGTTCGCCGGAGTGGCGCCGCGGCGCAATCCGGAAATCGTCGTGTGCGTCCTGTTGGAGCACGGCGAGCACGGATATCTGGCTGCGCGGTTGGCCGCGCAGGTCATCAAGGCTTACGTGGATAAACAGCGCGTCCTCCGTAACAATCCCACGCTGTTCAGCGACAAGGTGGATCCCGGCTCCGTTCCCATTGCCGGACTCTGGAGCACTCCTGTTCCCGCCGGGGAAGGCCCGTCGCCCGCAGAAATCGCCGAAGACCATCTTCAGGGCGGGACGTTCAAGATGAAGATGGGACGAAATCGCTTTTCCAAGCCGGTTGCGCTGGGCGTGAACCCTTCCGGAGCTGATTGATGCGCCGGATGATCTCCTTTCGCGACTTTGACTGGGTCCTGCTGACTTTTGTGCTGGCCATCTGCGCGCTGGGCCTGCTGGAAATTTACTCGACCACCCTGGGCACCAAGTACAACGGCGTGCACATCAAGCAGATTTATTGGATCATCGGCGGCCTGGTGCTCATGTTCCTGGTGAGTCTCTTGAACTACCAGGTGCTGCTGGAAAACGCACACTGGTTTTATATCCTCTCTCTGATTTCCCTGATCGCCGTGGCGGTTTTGGGCAAGAAGTATCTGGGAGCCAAGCGGTGGATCCAGCTTCCCGGAGGGCAGCATTTTCAGCCCTCGGAATGGGTGAAGCTGGTGCTGATCCTGGCCATGGCCAGGTACTTCAGCGAGGAAAGCGACCAGAGCGCCGCCTTGTCTGACGTGTTGAAAGCCGGATTGATCGCCGCCGTCCCCATGGCGCTGGTGCTTAAGCAGCCGGACCTTGGAACTGCATTGACTTACGTGCCGGTGGCCTTGATGGCGCTTTTTCTGGGCGGTATCCAGTTCCGTCATGCCGCGATCATCGTGCTCCTGGCAGGGGTGATGGCTCCGGCCATCTGGCACTATGGGCTCAAGCCGTACCAAAAGCAGCGTCTGACCATCTTCCTCCACCCCGAGGCTGACACACAAAAAGGCGGCTATCAGCTTGATCAATCCAAGATCGCCGTGGGTTCCGGGGGCATCTGGGGGAAGGGCGTGCGCAAGGGCACTCAGACCCAGGGTTCGTTCCTGCCCGAGCCGCACACGGACTTTATCTTTGCCGCCTGGTGCGAGGAACACGGCTTTGTAGGCGCGATGTTCGTACTGCTGCTATACTTTATGTTGTTGATGCGTTTGGTCCACAACGCCCAGACCGCGCCTGATCGCGCGGGGGGGTTTGTGATCATGGGTGTGGTTGCAATTTTGATCTTCCACATTCTCGTCAACGTTGGCATGGTGGTGGGTTTTATGCCCGTCACCGGGATCCCTCTTCCCTTGATGAGCTATGGCGGCTCGTCGTTGCTGTTCATGTTTCTGGCGCTGGGGATCGTGATGAACATTCGGATGCGCCGTTTCGTGAACTAAAAGGGAAGGGACCCAAAATTTCGCGCCCGAGAGGCGCAAGAAAGAAAAAACAAGATTCAACGTTACGCCCTGACGTTAACAGGGCGGCCGGCGCCGAAGCGGCCCGGAGCGGAAAATTGAGAGCGCATGACCGGGCGGGTAACGGCCCCGCCTAACGACCACCAGCAAGCCAAAATCGGGCTTGCCGGGGAACCCAGGGCAGGGTGGCCACAAACCCGGACATGCTGAAGGTGCCAAGATTTTTCAAACAAGTGATAGGCAGTTTGCGGAAGTGCAGCCAGGGGCCATCCCTCGGGAGGGCCGGGGTGCATTCTGTGCCAGAACAAGATTGAATCGTCTGGGATTGACTTGCAGACGGCCTGCATTGCTTTGAGGCCGTTGCCCATCACCTCCACTCTCTAAAACTCCGCTCTTTGATGTTTCCGCTTTTGCGATCCGGCTGAGACCGGAGAAATTCATGTCGAAAGAACTATTTGTTTCTTCCACACCGCACGAAACCAAGGTTGCGGTCACGGAAGAAGACCAGTTAGCTGAAATTTATTACGAGCGCGAAAACGAATACACGCTCGCGGGTTCCATTTACAAAGGCCGCGTCACCCGGGTGCTGCCGGGCATGCAGTCCGCGTTTGTCAACATTGGCCTGGAACGGGATGCGTTCCTCTACGTATCGGACTTTCTGCTGGAAGAAGACGAAGAGGAAGGTGAAGGGCTGGAGCAGGCCATTGCCCGCAGTCGTCCGGTGATCTCCGAGCCGCAGGAAACCACGGGCGAAGAGCCAAGCGGTCCCCTGGAAGCGCAGGAGATCCTCCCTCCGGCGGAGTTTGCACCTTCCGGAGAGGGAGAAGAGCTGCAGCCCGCTGGCGAAACGGCTGGGGAAGAAAGCGATCGCGAGGGCGCGCGCAAGTGGCGCGGACGCCGGCGCCGGGGCCGTGGCGGAAGGTTCCAGGACCGCCAGGAGCGTGAGCGCCAGGCCGAGCCGGCGCAGGAAAGGCGGCCGGAAGCTGAGCGCAGACCGGAACCAGAACGCAGACCGGAAGCAGAGCGCAGACCGGAACCGCAAGCCGGGTTTGAACCGATCGTGCTGCCCGGGGAGTCCATCTCCAAGTACCAGCCGCATGCCGAACCAAAAGCCGCAGAAACGCAGGCGCCGCCGCGCAGCGGGCCTCGTCCTTCCACCGAGTACTCACTGAGTACAGCCGACTTTGCCCCGGGATCCATGGTCCTGCCGGGTGAAACCATCGCGAAATACAAGCACGAACCCCGGACGGCGACTGCCACCTCAGTGGCTGAACCGCAAGAGCACAGCGCTGAGCAGGAAGTCACGCCGGCCGCGCTTGCCCACGTGCAAGAGACACCCGCCGAACAACACGCGCCCCTTGAGTCGCACATAGCCTCCTCAGCAGCCGAACAAGCCCATGAGATCGCCCACGCCAGGGAAGAAGAACGCTATGAGCACATGAACGTAGCAGGCATCTTTGGCGGCGAAGCGGTTGAGGCTGAACCTGCAACTGAGGCTGCTGAAACTGAAACTGAGTATGAGGAAATTGCTTCCGCGGAGGAAGAACACCCGGAAGAGGTGCGCGCCAGTGAGACGGCTGCGCCTCACAGTGCAGTCGCAGAACCGCGGGTCGCGGAGAGCGGGCCATGGCAGGCGAGCGGGAGCGGCGTGGTGGAAGAAGAGGAGATTGAGGAAGAAGAAATCGAGCTGCCTGGTTTTCAGGAAGAAGATTTGGACATGGCCGAGTTTGAGGAACTGGAAGAAGAAGAGCTTGGGCCGGGCGGTGAACAGATGGTGCCCATGGGATCTGAGCTGACCGAAGCCGTGCGTGACGCGCACGTGAATGAACACGCCACCGGCCAGTATGAAGCCGAAGGGCTGGACATCCACGAGGAGGCGGAAGCCGAAGCCGAGGAGGCCGGAGCATTCGCTGTTGGCGAAGAAGAAGCAGCTTTTGAAGCGGAAGAAGCGGATGAGCTGGAAGAAGAGGGCGTGGAAGGAGCGCGCGCGGAGCATCGCGCCGCGGCGGGCACGGCTGGATACCAGCAGCAGCGCACCGAACGTCGTCCGCAAGATCGCCGTGGGGGCCGCAGGCCGGGACGCCGCATGCGTGGACGCCGCCCGTTTGCCCCGCGCCAGTTGCCCGCCATCAGCGACCTGCTGAAAGAGGGCCAGGAAATCGTGGTGCAGATCGCCAAGGAGCCGATTGCGAAAAAGGGCGCGCGCATTACCAGCCACATCGCGCTGCCGGGCAGGTTCCTGGTTTACATGCCCACGGTGCACCACACGGGCGTTTCCCGCAAGATCGCTTCGGAAGAAGAGAGGCACCGCCTGAAGCGCATCGTGACCAGCGAGCGCGGCGAGGCCAACGGCGGGTTTATCGTGCGCACGGCAGCGGCGGGAGCCAATGAAGACGACCTGCGCGCGGACATCCGTTTCCTCATCAATCTCTGGAATGAAATCAAGAACCGCTCCGATAA
>DASVFK010000251.1:0-2291 GCA_036380095.1 Candidatus Angelobacter sp.
TTGAACGTGGGGTCCACGGAGGAGAGCATTTTGATGTTGGCCCCGGCGGAAAAGAACTTGTCGCCCGCGCCGGTCAGCAGCAGCACATAAACGTTGTTGTCCATGCGCGCCTTCAGGATGCACTCGTCCAACTGCCGGTTCATCTCATAGGTGTAGGTGTTCGCCGGGGGATCGTTCAGCTCGATCACGGCGACTCCGTCTTCCACGCGGTAATTCACCAGGGTCCTGGTTTCGGTTGCTGTGGTTGTGGCCATGGCTTGATAGCTCCTTATTGATTTCCTGATCTTTTCTACGCCCCAGCAAACCAAATCGGGCTTGCGGGGGACCCATTTGGACTGCTCTATGATTTCGCTTTTGCGTTCCGGTTTCTGGCTTTGCCGCAGAGCACGCCGTTCAAAAAGATGTCGCCCATCTGCCGCGCCAGCGCTTTGGGATCGGCGTCCACGCGCGGATTATGCCAGGTGTAAATCCAGTTGATCATGCCGAACAAGCTGAGCACGGCCAGCCGCCCGGAGAATTCTAATCCCTGGGAGCGGCGGAGGTCTTCCAGCAGGTCAAAGCAGATCTGGTAGTACTCGCGTTTGATCGCGCGGATCTCTTTGCCCAGCCCGTCTTTGAGGGTTTCATCCTCATGTGTGAGCACTTTCATGGCTTCACGGTTGGCCAGGAAATACTCGAGATGGTTTTCCAGAAA
Source organism: Candidatus Angelobacter sp. (assembly GCA_036380095.1). Taxonomy (GTDB): domain Bacteria; phylum Acidobacteriota; class Terriglobia; order Terriglobales; family Acidobacteriaceae; genus Angelobacter. The sequence goes on from DASVFK010000251.1 coordinate 695, forward strand.
GATGCGGATGCGCTCTTCCGGGTCAGACACTTCGGCCAGCCGTTTGCGCGCATTCTCAATGATGGTGCGAAAGGCGTGCTTCTGGATCAGGTACAGCAGCTCTTCCTTGGAAGAAAAGTAATGATAGAGCCCGGCCAGCGACATCCCTGAAGCTCGCGACAAGTCGCGCATGGATGCGCCCTCGTATCCCTTGTCGCAGAAAATATGCGCCGCGTGGTCGAGCACCCGCGCCAACTGCCGGTCAAAGCGGTTGTCCATGGATTCCTGCACCGGCCGACGCTTGCCGGAAGGAGCAGAAGACGACCGGGTTTCCAGAGGTTTGCTGGCCATGAGCGGGGCTACCGAACGTTCGTTCGGTGATTCATTATGCCCGATGGGTTGGGCCCCAGTCAATTGCGCTCCCGTTCCGATCCGTGCCGTTCCCTGAACCGGTGAGCGCGCGAGTCTCACATGCATGGGTGACCTTCATCACATCGCAAGGTGCTCTTACGAGAGAACCTGTAATGTCCCCCGCTTCTTCCCCTCAGTCCAAGGAGTAAGTCATGTTGAACGATGATGTGAAGCACGCCCGGCAAGCGGCGGCGTCCCTGCTGGCTTGCATGATTCTGTTGATTGCGTTTGCCACCGGATGCGGTGGAGGCGGCAGTTCGCATGTTCTCCCGCCAACACCCACGCCCACTCCTACGCCCAGCGCGGCCAACGCTCAAATCAGGATCGGCGACTCGCCCGTGGACAGCATCATCGACTTTGAATTCTCCATCGGCTCGCCGGTCATCTTCACCCAGGCAGGCGGGACGACCGTGAGCGTCATCACAGGGCCCAATCGCTTTGAGTTGAGCCACCTGGCGGCGAAGTTTGAGCCGCTCGCCTTGATCAACGTGCCTCCAGGTGATTACATCAACGCGACCTTGACCATTGAAAATCCCAAGCTGACCTACCTCAGCAGTACGGGAACGCCGGTGACGATCAGCGGGCCCAATCAGACTTTGACCATCGGGTTCCCACACATCACCATCGGCGCCGGTCCCGCCATCGTCAACATCGATGTGAATGTGGCAAATTCGGTCTTGCAGGCCGGTTCGCCAACGGCCGGCTCATCCATCGTGGGCTTCAACTTCAATGTTCTGTCCTTCAAGTTCACGCTCGGCTCTATCGCCGCGGAGAACCAGCAGGAAGATGACAGCGGGGAAATCGAAGGGCTGGTAGGGAAAGTCACCAGCGCAACCATCTCGAGCTTTGTCTTGAATACCGGCAGCAATAGCGAGCTTGGTTTTGTGGTTGACGGCACCACGCAATTCAAAGATGGATTGGGCAACATCGCCGGCACGCTGAATCAACTGGTACGAGTGGAAGGCGTAACCAGGGCCGACGGCACGCTGTTCGCTAAGGAAGTGGCGCGAGTAACGAGCCTGAGCCCGGCTACCGGGGCCGAGTTGGATGGGATCATCACGCTGGTCACAGGCAATCCGGCGACCTCATTCAAATTCATCGCGCAGGATGGGATTGGCGACGGCATGGATCCCACGAAGATTGGCGGAGAGTTTACCGCCGACGTGACCAAGGTCGACGCCGCCAAATACCTCGTCGACCAGGACAA